>CAVJJV010000041.1:10162-10548 GCA_963650055.1 Comamonas kerstersii
CAATAAAAGTATCGCCGGGCGGACAGACGATGAGCGGGCGGACATTGAAAGAAAGAGGGAAAAATTAAAACTGACCCTTGATGATACCATCTCTCTCTTTAACAGGAAGGAGAATATACTGGGGCAGAACAAAGCTCTCTTCAGAAAAAACGCAGAGAGGATTGATTCTCTCAAGAATACAGACAACCCTTATTTCGATAGAGAAGATATTGATGCTCTCAAAAAAGAGAATGACTGCTCATTTGAAGAGACGGCGGAGAGTATAGGGTCAATTGAGGAGAAACTCAAAAATGACGAGAAAGAGAGGGGCAAAACAGAAAAGATAAAGAAGGAGCTCGATAAAGCAAGAGATGAGTACGCCCTCTGGTCAAACCTCAATGACGTAG
>CAVJJV010000042.1:0-7835 GCA_963650055.1 Comamonas kerstersii
TGTATAAAATGTGCCGGTTACCGGTAGAGTTTCACCGCCGACGGAAGTATATCTATCTCAAAATGTCTTCCAGCCCGGCAGAACTCCTCTCCGTCCACATGCGAGACAACAAGGTCGCGCGGGGATGATATCTCGATATGTTTCGCTTTCCCGTATGCAAAGTTCTCCCTGTCCTTTATCATCGCTCCACGTAAGAATCTCACGGCCATCTTTATAAGGCCGAAGCCTTTGAATATCTTCTTCGTATACATGTAGTCGAGAAGGCCGTCGTCTATCTCGGCAAGGGGTGTCATGAGAAATGAAGAGCCCATCCTTCGGCCGTTGTTGGCGCTGAACTGCTGTGTTCTGAGTGTTATCTCTTCGTCATCTATCTTTACGTTTACATCAAAGCCCCTGGGGGGATTGAAGAGCATATGGATGAAGGCCGCAACATAGCTCGCCATCCCGTTGAGGTGTTTGTAATCCTGGGCCCTGAAGTTGACCATGGGCTCGAAGCCGAACCCCATGCCGTTGAGAAAATATCTTCCCTTCTCACGGCTCGTGCCCCTCGCGAACCCGACATCGGTATCCTTTACTTCTCCCTTTACTATGAGCGCGACGGCTTTTTCCGTATCTTCCGGAATACCGGCTATCCAGGCAAAGTCATTCCCCCTTCCGACGGGAATGATTCCCATTCTTGCCCTCTCGTGTCCCTGAGCCCTCATTATGCCGTTGATCACCTCGTTGACGGTGCCGTCACCGCCTGCCGCAATGATTGTCCTGAACCCGCTCTCGACTCCGCTTTTTGCCAGTTTCTCCGCGTGTCCCTTTCCTGATGTATATGCAACGGTGCATGTTCTCCCGTAGCGGGAGAAGATATCCTGTATCTTTTTTGCTTTAGCCCTTCCCCTGCCCTTCGAGGCGTTAGGGTTGATTATAAGAAGAATGTTATCAATCATAGATGTATTTTTATTTTGTGTATAACTTCTTTCATGCGCAAGATACATTTGAGTTTTTTACCGTCACCTTTTGTCATTTTACTGACGATGCAGATTAAAATTGTTATACTTCAATCTGTCAGGAGAACAATATGTGGTATGACAATCTGAAAGAGAAGAAACTGTGGCAATATTTCAACGAGATTTCCTCCGTGCCGAGAGACAGCGGAAAGGAAGACGGAATAAGGGCTTTTCTTCTTGAATGGGCAGAAAAGAACAATATAGCAGCAGTAACGGATGCCGCGGGCAATGTAATAATGAAGAAAGAGGCGTCGAAGGGCTTCGAGCATCTTGACCCCGTCGCACTCCAGGGCCATATGGACATGGTATGTGTAAAGAGAGAAGGTTCTTCCCACGACTTTACAAAGGACCCAATCGAAATTGTATCCGACGGAAAGATAATCAGGGCGAAGGACACATCCCTCGGAGCCGACAACGGAATCGCCCTTGCCATGATTCTCACGCTCCTCTCGGATGATACATACCAGCACGGTCCCCTCGAGGCCATATGCACAGTCAACGAGGAAGTAGGACTCAGCGGAGCATTCGGACTTGAAGGAAAATACGTAAGTGCCAGAAAGATGATCAACATAGACAACGAGGAGGAAGGCTTCTTCTGTATCGGATGCGCAGGAGGTCTCGACGCTGTCGCAGCATGTAAACCTGAAAGGGAGAAGGTGACAGAAGGTGAGGCTGTCAGAGTTGAAATCAGCAACCTCCAGGGAGGTCACTCCGGTTCCGATATAAACAAGGGAAGATGCAATGCCATAACGGCATTTGCCAGGCTCCTCTCCGTTCTCGGGAATTACCGCCTTGTCTCGGTTGCTGCAGGAACAAAGAGAAATGTAATACCGTCATTTCTAAAGGCGGAGATTATTGTCCCCTCCTTCAGGGATGCAGAAGAGTGCGCCCGCATACTCGAAGAGGAGCTCAGAATAGAGTTCTCGCGTGGGGACGGCAATGTAACGATAAAAATGGAAAAAACGGCAATGCCTGACGATGCCGTCACACCAGAAGAGAGCAGGAGAATCGGGGAAGCGCTACTTATCTCCCCCAACGGAGTCCAGACATACTCGCAGACACTTGAGGGCATCGTGGAGACAAGCTGCAATCTTGCCATTTTCAACCTTGACAGGAGAAAGTGCTCCGTCACATTCTCGATCCGCTCATCGATCGAGAGCGCAAAGAAGAATACAGCTGAAATCATCCGGACGATATACAGAATGAGCGGCTTTGATGTGACCGTCGGCGACGGGTACCCGGGATGGATTCCCAATCCCTCATCCCCCCTTGCCGTCAAGCTTCCCGAAGCCTACAGAAGACTGACTGGAAAGGAACCTCTTGTTACAGCCATCCATGCCGGCCTTGAATGCGGTGTCATCAACGACCGCATTCCGGGAATGGACAGCATATCGATAGGCCCCAATCTCTTCGATGTACACTCTGTAAACGAACATCTCGAAATAGAATCTGCAGAGAGGCTTCTCAACTTCCTCAAATCGGTACTTAAGGAAATTTAAAATGACTACAACCAAAGTAAGTGACACTTACCATATCCTCACCTTCGACAACGGGGATGTCATACACCTCGTTGGAACTGCACATGTATCAAAGAACAGTGCCGACGAGGTGAAGGAGATAATAGAGAAGGAGAACCCCGACAGAGTCTGCATAGAGATTGATGACGGGAGAATGAAGAGCAAGGAAAAAGACTCCTCCTACGAGAATATGGATATAAAGAAGGTATTCAAGGAAGGAAAGGGCTTCCTGCTTCTTGCCAACACCGCCCTCGCTTCCTTCCAGCGCAGAATGGGACAGCAGACGGGAACGGACCCGGGAGCCGATATGCTGGGAGCGGCAAATCTGGCGAAAGAGAAGGGAATACCTGTCTCCCTCTGTGACAGGGAGATCCAGATAACATTCCGCCGTGCCTGGGGAAAGAGTTCGCTCTGGAACAAGTGCAAGCTTCTTGCAACTCTAATCTCGGCTTCATTCTCCAACGAAAAGATAAGCGAAGAGGAGCTTGAGGAACTCAAGAACGAAGAGACTCTTGAGAGCATGCTCAAGGAGGTGGCGAAGGAGCTTCCTTCCGTCAAAGAAGTTCTCATAGACGAGAGAGACAGATACCTTGCAACCTCAATCTATACATCCCCCGGTAAGACCAAGGTCGCAGTCATCGGGGCAGGACACACACAGGGAATCATAAAGACACTCGAAAAACTCGAGAATGGTGAAATCGATACCGATACATCCTCGATAACCCAGATTCCGAAACCCGGGAAGGCCGGAAAGGTTCTTCAATGGGTGGTTCCCGTCCTTATCGTGGCACTTGTCGCCGTAGGGATCTTCACATCCGGATGGGACCAGGGCCTCAAGGCATTCCTCTACTGGATTGCAGCGAACTCGACATGCACCTTTGTCTTCACACTCATCGGAGGAGCATCCTTCCTGACGTGTCTCCTCAGCGGTCTGACAGCCCCGTTCTTTGTGCTTAACCCAGTTCTCGGGGTAGGACTTTTTGCAGGCATATGGCAGGCGACTTTCAAGGCCCCGAAGGTCAAAGACTTCGAAAACATAAACAATGACGCCATGTCTCTGAAGGGGTGGTACAGGAACAGAATCCTCAAATGCCTTGTTGCATTCCTCATGAGCAGCATCGGATCCATCTTCGGTTCCCTTGTCGGGTTCCCGTTCATTCTATCGAATCTATAGCTTCAGGATGCTCCGGCATCCTGTTTTCTTTCACATATCATTCAAGTGAAAGAAAATAGCCTTAGTCAGGATCCTGACTATGGCTTTTTGAATGCAGCAATCACCGCACTCCTTATATCCTTCACCCCGACAATGGTCTTGTCTGAGCGGTATTGCGGGGAGGGGAACATGACGATGCGCGAGAAAGACATATCCAGGAGAGTTTTGACCCTTCTTTCCTGGAAGGTCACGGGACGCACCTCCCCTGCAAGCGAGAGTTCCCCGAGGGAGGCCATTCTTGACGGAAGTGCTATGTTGGTCTTGGAAGAATAGAGTGCAAGAGCAAGGGGGAGATCTATACTTGCCTCACTGAGTTTCACACCCCCCGCAACATTTACATAGATATCCTGCCCGGAGAGATCGAGTCCCGCATGACGGGAGAGGACGGCCTCTATCCTGTTGATTCTGTTGGAGTCGATCTTGTCGGAGTATATACGCTGGTAGCTGCTTCTCGCATCGACTATCAGGGTCTGTATCTCGACGATGAAAGTCCTCGAGCCTTCAACTACAGGGGTGAACACAATCCCCGGAGGTACATCCTCACTCTCCCTCGAGGAGAGGAATATCATGGAGGGATCCTTCACTCCCCTGAGACCGGTTGAAGTCATCTCGAAGAGCCCGAGCTCATCCACACTCCCGAAACGGCTCTTACTGGCCCTGAGAAGTCTTATGCCGTTCTCCGCACTTTCGAAGTAGAGTACGGTATCGACCATATGTTCAATAATCTTCGGACCGGCAATAATACCGTCCTTTGTAACATGTCCTATGAAGAATATTGCGGCCCCGTTTTTCTTCGCCCTCGTGGAGAGTTCCATACAGCATGTCTTTATCTGATTGGGCGAACCTGCAGCCGACTCGAGAGTTGAAGATGAGAGTGTCTGAACTGAGTCTACAACTATGTATGCCGGATTTATTTTCTCGACTATATCCTCTATGGCCTCGAGCCTGGTGTCACAGAAAATCTGGATTCTCTCTGTCGGAAGCTCAAGTCTCTCAGCCCTCAGTCTCACCTGTGAGGGACTCTCCTCTCCCGATATATAGAGAACAGAGCCGTACCCGGAGAGATTTGAAATCACCTGGAGCATCAATGTGGATTTACCTATTCCGGGCTCTCCTCCGACAAGTACACTCGAGGGTCTCATAACTCCACCCCCGAGAACTCTGTCGAACTCCTCCATACGGGAAGTAACCCTCATGGTCTTTTCATATGGAACTTCACTGAGGGCCCTTACGTCTCCGTCAATCACTATCTTTGTCTTATCGACAGCACCTGTAGAGGAGACAGTCTTCTCCTCGAAGCTGTTCCAGCTTCCGCATCCCGGGCATCTTCCCGCCCATTTGGACTCTTCTCTTCCACATTCACGGCAGACAAATATAGAGGTATTCTTCACGCTTCTTCTCCTAGAACCTCAAAAGCTCCACCTCGAAAATAAGATAGGAGTTCGGAGGGATTACTCCCGGGTATCCGTATTCACCGTATCCGAGTTCGGGTGGGATGATAAGTGTTCTCTTTTCATTCTTCTTCATCGTAACGAGAGCCTCGTTCCATCCCTCGATAACCTCTCCGATTCTGAATGTCGCCGGCTCCTTTCTGAGATACGACGAATCAAAGACCCTGCCGGAAAGGAGTTTACCTTCATAGTGTACAGTTACCTTCTCTCCGTATTTCGGACTTTCCGATCCCTCCCCCGGTCTCTCGATTATGTACATCAGGCCGGATGGAGTCGTAACGGCATCGGGATAGCGGGAATGAATCTCCTCGAGGACCTTCTTCTTCTCTTCCTCCTCCTTTCTCTTCACCTTCTCCGCCTCTTCTTCGACAAGAGAAGCAAATCTCTCCTTCGATACCTCAAACTCTTCAGCGTCCCTACCGACTCTTATAATCTCGACAGATTCTATTTTATCACCCTGCTTGATTCTGTTGACGACATTCTGTCCCTCGACAACATGACCGAAGACAGTGTGCTTTCCGTCAAGCCACGGTGTCTCCACATGTGTAATGAAGAACTGACTTCCGTTTGTACCGGGCCCTGCATTTGCCATCGAGAGTACACCCGGTCCGTCATGCTTTAAAGAAGAATCGAACTCATCGGGGAATCTGTATCCCGGACCTCCTGTTCCGTTTCCTTCAGGGCATCCTCCCTGAATCATGAAGTTGTCGATTACACGGTGGAAAAGAAGTCCGTCATAGAAGGGCTTACCGGGATTCTTCATATTAAGAACTCCCGTTGCAAGTCCTACAAAATTGCATACCGTCATTGGTGTCTTTCTGTACTCCAGCTCGAGGGTGATATCACCACGCTTTGTCTTAATAACTGCATATAGTCCGTCTTTCATGTTTATTTCCTTTCTCTATAATAAATTAATCATTAAATAGTATTTCGCCTTTACTCAAGAGTGCATATAATCTCTCAAGGTCCAGCGAGCTCTTGTATTTTATCTCGAGTCTGCCCTTCTCCAGGGACCCCTTGAGTTGACACTTAGATCCGATGACGGAAGTGAACTTGTCTTCAGTCTTCCTGATTTCCTCATCTTTTTCATCACTCTTTCTGCTCTTTCTGATCTTCTGTCCCTTGTTGAATAGTGCAGCCTTCTCCTCGGCCTCCCTTACGGAGAGTCCTTCAGAGACAATTTTATCTCTCAGGAGATTTCTGTCCGAAGGATTCACGAGTGAAAGAACCGCCTTGGCATGTCCCGCCGTCATCGCTCCTGATACTATGTCATCCTTCATCTGGTCCGATAGAGAGAGAAGACGCAGCGAGTTTGTAATCGTACTCCTGCTCTTACCGACCTTCTCGGCAACCATATCCTGGGTATAACCCGTCTTTTCAATCAAGTATTGATAAGCCTCGGCCTCCTCGATGGCATTGAGATTCTCTCTCTGTATATTCTCTATCAGGGAAACCTGTATCCTCTGCACATCTGTCAAGCTCATCACTATTGCAGGGACCTTTTCAAGTCCTGCAATTTTAGCTGCCCTGTATCTACGCTCTCCTGCAACAATTGAGAATTCCCCGGGAGCAATCTCCTCAACTGTCAAAGGCTGAATGATTCCCTGTGTCTTTATAGACTCAGCAAGCTCCGAGAGGGAATCCTCGTCAAAATACTTCCTGGGCTGATTGGGATTGGTCCTTATCTTATTTATATCAAGTTCGACGACTGTAAGTTTCTTCTGATGGGAATCATCCTTCAGTGTCCTTGCAAGAATATCCTCTGTCTGGGAGTCGAAGTCGAATCCGCTCATCAATGAACCGATACCTTTGCCCAGACCTCTTTTCTTATCTGCTGCCACGGCTGACCACCTCCTCACTTAAATTCATGAATGCCTTCGCCCCTGCCGATGACTTGTCGTAGTAATTGATCGGAAGCCCGTGCGAGGGAGCCTCGGCAAGTCTCGATGCCCTCGGGATTATCGTTTTGAATACAAGGTCGGGAAAATACTGTGAGATATCATCTACAACATCCTGATTCAATCTTATTCTCCTGCTGTACATCGTAAATAAGATTCCCAGTATCTTTATATCGGGATTGACGGACTTCTTTATATTTGAAATCGTCCTCATAATAAGGTTCAATCCCTCCATTGCCAGATATTCACACTGAAGAGGTATGATTACCTCATCACACCAGCATAGAGCATTAACTGTCTCCAGACCCAGAGAAGGAGGGCAGTCAAGAAGAATGAAATCATATTTATCATCCAGCACTGCAGTCGTATTCTTTAGAAACTGTTCCCTGTTCTCCTCTTCCACCAGTTCGATTGCAAGGCCTGCCAGATCAAGCGAACCGGGAATAAGGTATAAATTTCCGAATTGAGTCGACTGAACAGCATCAAGTGCATCCTTCTGTCCTGTGATAACCTGGTATATATTGGGTTTCTTCGGATCTCCGGATACGGCATGTGTCAGATTCACCTGTGCATCAAGATCAATCAAGAGTACTTTGTATCCCTTTACAGCCAGAGCCGAACCAAGATTCACAGCTGCGGTCGTCTTACCGACTCCACCCTTCTGGTTATAAAAAATAATTTTTCTCGACATATGATAAATATAACTGTTATTTCTTCCTCTGTCATCAAAAGAATGGAAGTTGACCCGTAATGACTCA
>CAVJJV010000043.1:0-5771 GCA_963650055.1 Comamonas kerstersii
AAGGCATAGCTGTCGGTGAAGCTAGAAATAAAGTTGAAATGTTGAAATCTTACAGAAAATATCTCAAGAGTACAGGGTTCTCGGAAGAAACACAGAATATGCTCTACAACGGATACGTAGCTTCAATTGGTTGAAAGCATGTCATTGACTCTTTATGTGGTTGAAGAGTAGATGCAGTCCGGATGAAGAATCTCTGATGAAATACGGAAGACAGACATTCAGATTCGAGAGTGATGAGGAACTCCAGAACAGATTGATTGAGATGCGTATCAAAGAAGAAGGAGAGGCGATGAAGGTCCAGGGTATAGCCGAGGGCAGGGCGGTAGGTATAGCCGAGGGCAAAGCGGAAGGCAGAGCGGTAGGCAAAGCGGAAGGCATAGCTGTCGGTGAAGCTAGAAATAAAGTTGAAATGTTGAAATCTTACAGGAAATATCTCAAGAGCACAGGGTTCTCGGAGGAAACACAGGAGATGCTCTACAACGGGTTTGTCGCTGTACTTGATTAATACATGTTTTTTGATTTGAAACAGGCATCCTCAACGCTAGCGTTGCTGGGTGCTTTTTCTTTTGACTCCGGGTTCATGAATGCATTTTTGCCCGGTCCTGTCGTTGTTCCCTCTTTGTCTTGTCCCGAAGATGATAAGCTTCTCTTTGAGTATGTTGCAAATTGTTGCAATTTTATTTGACTTTGACTTTCAGTAGGATAAACTAATAATACGGCAGCACCGTTTAAGAGGAGACATTTGTAAATGGCAGATTTAATGAGACCGATTCCCTTCTCCGAGCTTCTGACAAGAATTGCAGGGGAATACAAGAATCATGATTCCATTTTCAGTATTAACAGAAATCAGTTCTATGTAGATAAGGAGAAGCACTTCGTCGATGTGTTCAACCAGAAGTGCTCGACCCCGATGGGGCCGGCGGCAGGTCCTCACACCCAGCTTTGCCAGAACATAATCGCATCATATCTTGTCGGTGCAAGATTCATAGAACTCAAGACAGTCCAGATCATGGATCATCTGGAGATAGCAAAGCCTTGTATCGATGCGCGTGACGAAGGCTACAACGTCGAATGGTCGACCGAGTATACCCTCGAGAAGGCTTATGACGAATACCTGAAGGCATGGATTGCCCTCCATATCATCGAATCGCTTGCTCACGACAGAGTCATCGACAAGCCGTCCTTCATCTTCAACATGAGCTGCGGCTACAATCTCGACGGAATCAAACAGGAGAAGATGCAGATTTTCATCGACAGCATGATCGATGCAGGAAAGAAACCTCTCTTTGATGAATACATCAACGAGGCGAAGGCTCTTCTTGATGACGGCCTGCTTGACGGAACCGGCCTGGAAGACAGGAAGGAGAAGGCTGAGAAGACTCTTGATAAGATCAGCAGGAATATCTGTCCGTCGGTGACGGTATCTACAATGCACGGATGTCCTCCCAAGGAAATCGAGGCAATCTGTTCATATCTTCTCACGGAGAAGAAACTCGATACATTCGTCAAACTCAACCCGACTCTTCTCGGCTACGATACAGTCAGGAACGTTCTCGACTCTCTCGGTTACAATTATGTTGTCCTAAAGAGAGAGAGCTTCGAGCATGACCTGCAGCTTGCGGATGCGAAAGCCATGCTGCACAGGCTTGTTGATCTCTCGAAGAAGGAAGGAAGAAAGTTCGGTGTAAAACTCACGAATACACTCGGCAACGTAAACCCGCAGGATGTTCTCCCCGGAGACGAAAGATACGGCTCGGGAAGGATTCTGCTTCCGCTCTCGACAAGAGTCGCACTCATTCTCTCCGAAGAATTCAACGGCTCTCTCCCGATTTCATATTCCGGCGGTATTTCTGCTCTCTCGGTCAAGGATCTCTTCGAGACGGGTATCCACCCGATTACCCTTGCCACCGATATGCTCCACCCCGGCGGATACGCGAAGATGAGCCAGCTCTGTGCAATATGCAATGAGTCGAAGAATGCATGGAAGATGGATACCATCGATGTATCGAAGCTGAGAAAGTTTGTAGAAAAGGTATCAGACCCGAAGGGAATAGCAGGCAAGGAATACAGAGGAACGAACTCGATCAAGGTCAACACTCCGCTCGAGCTCTTCGACTGCTATGTCGCTCCATGTGTCGAGTCGTGTCCTATCCATCAGCCCATCCCCGAGTACGTAAGTCTTGCCGGAGAGGGAAGAGTGGCAGAGGCTTTGTCTCTTATCTACACATCGAATGCACTTCCGAACATAACCGGATGGATCTGCGACCATCAGTGCCAGAACCACTGTTCAAGAATGGACTATGAAGGTCCTGTACAGATCAGGGAGGTCAAGAGACTCTGTGCCGAACTCGGATTTGACGAGTACAAAAGAAATTTCTGGGATAAACCCGAGGAGCCCTCGGAGATCAAGGCTGCCGTCATAGGGGCCGGCCCCGCAGGTCTCAGTGCGGCATACTTCCTCGCCCTCGCCGGTTTCGACACATCCGTCTTCGAGAAGGGTGAAACTGCAGGAGGAGTCGTGAAGAATGTCATTCCCGAGTTCCGTATTCCGTCTTCTGCTGTCGACAGGGATGTAGAGTTCATCAAAGAACATGGAGTCAAGTTCCACTTCTCCACGGAGAAGACAATCGACGGACTCAGGAAAGAAGGATTCGATTATATCTTCGTCTCCGTCGGTGCAACAAAGCCCAATGATTCGGGAGTCAGCGGAAACGGCCCGAGAGAGAGTGCAGTATCATTCCTCCTCAGGAACAAGACGGGCGAGAAGATCGACCTCGGCAGGAACGTTGTTGTAATCGGTGGCGGCAACACGGCAATGGATGCTGCAAGAATGGCTGTAAGAACGGCAGGAGTCGAGAAGGTCTCCGTCATCTACAGAAGAAGTGAGAACGAGATGCCGTGCGACAGAGAGGAGTACGAGACAGCTCTCAGCGACGGAATCGATTTCATGTTCCTCTCCAATCCGTGTGACTTCACGGACGGCCGCCTCACTGTCAGCAGAATGGTTCTCGGCGAGAAGGATGCTTCGGGAAGGCGCAGACCTGTCGACTCGGGAGAGAAATTCGAGCTTGACTGCTCGTATCTTATCTCTGCTATCGGCGAAAAGCCTGACAAGGCTGTCCTCGAGGCAATCGGAGTCGAAGGTAAGGAGAATGTCTGGATTATTGGAGACACGAAGACCGGGCCGAGTACAGTAGTAAGATGTATTGCATCCGCACAGGCTGCAGTCGACGAGGCTATCGATATCGTATACGACAGAATCCTTGAAGAGGATGATGAAGAAGAGAAGAAGGAATGTTCCTGCTCCGGTAACTGCGCATGCAGTGAGAGTGTAGAGGTAGAAGAGGAGACGGAAGAAGAGTACGACGATGACGAGATAGAGGAAATCCGCCGTGAGGAGGATGAGTTCTTTGCTTCCATCAGGGAGAAGAAGGCTCAGATTACACTTCCTCTCAGAAAGGGAAGCAATCCGAAGGAGTTCTTCGAGCGTGAGGCAAAGAGATGTATCGAATGCTCCTACTACTGCAACAAGTGTACCGAAGTCTGTCCGAACAGGGCCAACGTCATGATTGACCTCAGAGACACAGGGCTCTTCGAAGATCCGTATCAGATTCTCCATCTTGATGCATACTGCAACGAGTGTGGCAACTGTCTTGCATTCTGCCCACATGACGGAGGGCCGTACCTCAGGAAATTCACCCTCTTCAGCAGGATGGATGACTTCGAGAACAGTAGCAACAGCGGTTTCTATACAGAGAATGACGAGGTTATGATCCGCCTCGACGGAAAGGTCGTGAAGGGCTCATTCGACAGAGACGGAAAACTCGATGCTCCTGTAGACGAGAGAGTCAAGGCGATGATCGAGACAATCTTCATCTCATACTCATATCTTCTCGGACCGGTGGAGGAATAAGAAATGCCAGATATCATCATAAAGAATGTCAGAATAATGCAGACCCAGCCGCCTTTCGAGGTGACTGAGGGTGTCGATGTCGTCATCGAAAGCGGAAAGATTACATCTGTCGGTAAGGGGAAAAGCGAGGGACTCAATGCCGGTAAAATAATCGACGGCACCGGAAAGACTCTTATCCCGGGCAATGTATGTGCACATCATCACTACTATTCGGGTCTCAGCAGGGGGATGCTGATTTCAGCCGGCCCGCAGACTGATTTCATCCAGGTTCTCAAGGAATGGTGGTGGAGACTCGACAGGGGCCTGAGAGAGGAGAGTACATACTACTCCTCGCTCATCTGTTCTCTTGATGCAGTCGCTGCAGGTACGACAAGCTGTGTCGACCATCATGCCTCCCCCAATTATATCGAGGGCTCCCTCTCCACAATCGCACGCGGTATGGAGGAGATAGGAGTAAGAGGTTCCACATGTTTCGAGGTTACAGACCGTAACGGAGGTATGAAGGAAGTTGAAGAGGGCGTTGCCGAGAATATCAGGTTTGCAGAGGAAGTGGACGAACGCAGGAAGAAGGGAGAGAGCGTTCTATGCGAGGCGACAATCGGTGGGCATGCTCCCTTTACAATTCCCGATGAAGGGTTGAAGCTGATGGCTGATGCCATGGATAGGACGGGACGTGGAATGCACCTTCATGTTGCCGAGGCAAGCTATGACAGCGTTTGGTCGCACCACTTCTACAACAAGGATATAGCAGACAGACTCGATTCCTTCGGCCTTCTGAGACCGGAGACTCTCATAGTCCACGGCGTGCACCTTTCCGAGAAGGAGGTTGCTCTCATCAACGAGCATGATTGTTTCTTCGCAGTCAATCCGCGCTCCAACATGAACAACCACATCGGATACAATTCAAAGCTCCCCATGATTAAGAATCTCTGCCTCGGAACGGACGGTTGCGGCGGCAATATGTTCGAGGAGATAAAAATCGGCTTCTTCAAGCATAAGGACGAGGGCGGTCCCTGGTGGCCTGCAGACTTCCTGGGTGCGCTCAACAGGGGAAACAGGCTTGTCGAGTCACAGTTCGGCGGCAGAGTGAAGCTCGGAAGAGTCGAAGAGGGCTACACGGCGGATCTCGTGCTTCTGGATTACAACAACCCGACTCCTCTCTGTCAGGCAAACGCTCCGGGACATTTCGTCTGGGGTATGAGTTCGGGACATGTCAACTCGACGATTGTCAACGGCAGACTTCTCTATGAGAACCATCGTTTTGTAAGAAATGATGCCGAAGCAATCTACAGGAGAGCAGCGGAGATTGCAGGCGAACTCTGGAAGGAAGTCGACAAAATCAAACCATAATGTACGGATTTGATTCTTGTTACAAATACGGTTTGGATTTATACTAAAAAGACCTGGGGGGATTAAAATTCCCCCTGTCTTTGAATGGTGGGAAATCATTCATTATTTAAAATAAAATATAATGGTGAGGAGGTTGAAGTGCCAGCTACAAAGCTCTCAGATAAGATTGTCAGAATAGATGCAAAAACCAAGGCCAGGGGCGAAGCAGTCTATGTTTCGGATATGTTCCTGCCCGATATGCAGTATGCCTATATGGTCCGCTCTACATGTCCCAGGGGCAGAATCAAGAGCATAAAGACACCGGTTCTTCCCGAAGGTTACTACTTCATCACTGCAGATGATATTCCTCCTGAGGGAAAGAATGAACTCTGGATGATTGCCAAGGACTGGAGGGCATTCGCAAAGGACTATGTTCTCTATGTCGGCGAGACGATAGGACTGGTTGTAGGTCCTGACAGAACCGTACTCAAGGCAATCAAGGACAACATAAAGATCGAGTACGAGGAGG
>CAVJJV010000044.1:0-3803 GCA_963650055.1 Comamonas kerstersii
ACTACATAAATAAGTTTCATGAAAGTATTTTCTACATGAAAGGATTCAACTTGCAAGTTTTTAATGGAGAAATATACATAAACTACAAGTTTGTACGTCTTTCCCGTCTCTACGGTCAACAGCGAAGAGAGGAGACAGTGTGCGCGAGAGCATCATCCTCACCCTTTCTGTAAAGAAAGCTCCTGATTCCCATGCTCTCTGCCGCCTTTATGTTGCTTTCCCTGTCGTCTACGAAGAATGCCTTTCCGGGAGATGTATTCTCTTTCCCGAGGATATACCTGAAGAATGAAGGAGAAGGTTTCGTCAGATGCATCTCGTGGGAGAAATATGCTTTTTCGAAGTACCTGAAAGGACTACCGGGAAGGGAGGCTATCACATCGGCATGGGGGCGGAAGGTATTGGAGCCTATGACGCATCTTCCTCCCTTCTCCTTTATCATACGGATGACGGGGAGAATGGATGTATTTACAACGGGGTTGTAGATTCTTCCGAAGAGGTTGCCTTCGATTTTCACACCGAACTCGCTCTTGAGGTGTTTCATATAGTCGAGGGTGTCCATCCATCCTTCCATCAGGGGATAGTCATACTTATCATAATCCTTCTGGAGGATATCGGGCGCGATGCCGAGGTATTTTGCTATCTCCGGGATATTCTCCCCGTTGAATACAAGTACATCTCCCATATCGAAGATGAAGAGTTCAGTTTTCATTCTTTTCCTTCCTGTTCTTCTTCACAATCCTCTTATAAACCATAATGCCGATAAGCGTGGAAACCACGATTGCAAGAGCGGTTATCAGGGCCATGATGTAGCTCCTGTCCCCCATTGCACTACCTCCCATGCTGCTTAGCCAGGCTGCAGGAATACGCCCGATGACGGCCATGAGAAAGAAGACGGGGAACGACATGTCGGTTAGACCGCAGAAGAAGCATAAAAGGTCCTTGGGGGTTCCTGGGATGAGAAAGAGAAGGAATATTATGAGATTACGGTTCGTATTCGTCCTGAGAAACCCCAGTTCCTCTATCTTCTCTCTTGAAAAGAAGACTTCAAGAAGCTTCACTCCGAATTTTCTCACAAGAAGAAACGATGCAATGGACCCGAGTCCCAGGCCTATTGTACTGAGGACTGTAGCCTCGGCGTGCCCGAAAGCATACCCTCCTGCAAGCTCTATCGGGCCTCCTGGGATTATCGCAACGAGGACCTGGAGGAAACACATCCCCACATACCCGAGCTTTCCCCAGGCGCCCATACTCTCTATCCACGCCCTGAACTCGTCTGGATTCTTCGCAGTTCTTACTATCGGGACCCCTATGAAGATAATGACGAGGACTGAGAAGACGATGAATACGGCGATACTCGAGACGGCCAGTATCTTCTGGCTCTTCCGGCTGAGTTCTCTTTCCATCAGAGTATTCTTCCTTCTCCCGTATAGAGAATCTTCCCGTCCATGGAGGCAATCCTGCCGTTCAGTACGACAAGATCTATTCCTTCGTTAGTGTTGTCGTCATTGCACTTGAGTCTATTCAGATCGAATACCGTGATGTCTGCACGGTAGCCTTCGTCAAGGATTCCCCTGTCCTTTATTCCGAAGCGGAAGGCGGTCTCACTCGTCATTCTTCTCACCGCTTCGGATAGTGGGAGAAGTTTTTCATCCCTTACATATCGCGAGAGGAATTCGACAGTCGAATGGTATGACCTCGGATGGGGTACGGGCGACGAGTAGAGGCTGTCGGTGCCGAAGCACATTAGGGGATGGACCATGATTTTCTCAAGGCTCTCCCGGGATTCCGTAACATCTGTCATGACGGCAAGTCCCGTCTCGTCCTCGAGAACATCAAGAAGTGCATCAAGGGGGTCTTCCAGCCCCTTCATTTGTGCTATCCCGGAGAGTGTCATTCCGTTGTATGAGGGATTATCGGAAAGATATATGGCTCTTATGTTATCAGGGCCTACAAGGGGGTAGATGCTGTCCCAGCTTCTGTCATTCATTATCTCGTCCTTGATTCTCCTCCTCTCGTTCTCAAGCGAGAGCGCCATACGCTGCTCGAGGCGGGAGAATGCAAGAACGCGGGAAGGAAGAAGCGAGAAGAGCGAAGTCGAACCATAGTTATAGGGGTATTGGTCGAACTTCACATCGAGACCTTTCTTCCTGTACTCCTCAATCAGGTAAAGCATCTTCTCTATCTCTCCCTCGTTTTGCTTTCCGATGGCCTTGAGATGTGAAACCTCGGTCTTCACACCTGCTTTAAAAGCTGTACTCAGTACATCCGAGAGGGACTCGAGGCATCCGTTCCCCTCCGAACGGTGGTGGACGGTGAATATACCTCCCTTATTTCTGACGGTGCACAAGAGGCGGTAGAGCTCCTCCTCGGTCGAATAGACACAGGGGGAGTAGTAGAGCCCTGTAGAGAAGCCGTGGGCACCCTCATCGAGCTGTTTTTCCAGCAGCTCACACATTTTCCCAATCTCCCCGGCCGAGGCCTCTCTACGGCAGTCATCCCCCATCACGCTAACGCGGAGGGCGGTATGGGAGACGAGAAAGAATTCGTTGACACCGATTTTCTTCTCCATGTAATACTTCTTCATCGAGGAGAAATCACTCCAACCCCAGTCATTCCATTCGCCAAGGACATCCTTGACCATGTCCTTGAGAAGCGGATTACTGTACGGGAATACCCCGATACCGCAGTTACCCGATATGTCGGTTGTTATCCCCTGTCCGATTCTTGGAGAAGCAAGGGGGTCTGAGAGAACCAGGAAATCGGTATGGGTGTGGGCATCGATGAAGCCCGGGGCTATATACTTACCGCTGCAGTCGATGACAGTGCGGCCGCGTGTGATATCGAGACCGGTGACAAGGGCGATGGAGTCGGAGAATACCGCAACATCCGCCTTCCTCGGCTCACTTCCCCTGCCGTCGAGCACAAGACCGTTTTTAAGAATAATGTCATACATCCTTTCTTATCTCCCCGTATGTAATCTTCATCATACGTTCCATGTATGATGTCATATCGGTATAGACACCTCTGGACGAGAGAAGAGCGTATGCAGCCTTCGCCTCGTTCAGAGTAGAGGAATTGAGAACGGGAGGGATGAAACCTCCGTTCATCAATCTTGATGCAAAAAGAAGATAGTGGAAGAGAACTCCGTACTTCTCATAGGGTCTTATCCTCATGAGCTCTCCCGATAGGAGAAGAGAGGAAGAGAGAGAATGAAGGGATGACCAGCTCTGCTCGTACTGGCTGATCAAGGTCTCGACAGCCTCGGCTACATCTACTTTCTCCTCTCCTCTCTCGACCTCTCCCCTGCGGTAGCTTCCGTCCGTGTCAACGGCGCCGCGGAGGAGAGCCATGTAGAGCCGCCTGATCTCCCCCTCTCCCCACTTTGTTTCCCTCACCGCCTCCTCTTTGAGGGCTGAAGCGAAGTTGACGACTATGAGATGGGTTTCAAGACTGAGGTCATAAACAAGGAACCCCGAGAGAATGCGGAGTATATCGTCTTCCGATATATCTCTCCCCTCAAGGGCGAAGAGGAATGAAAGAGTATATGCCGTATCCTTTTTGAACCGGGAGGAGACAATATATTCTTTCGGAGAGAGAAGAGTCCTGAGTTCCCCCAGGCCGTCCACATCGACAGTTCCTGCCCGTACGTCAAGAGCTTTGAAGCGCCTCAGAACCCTGCCGTCCCTGGGCTTCGGGGTATCGTCCGGGATGACCCATGACCAGCCGTTTCTGACAGCGCCGTCTATACGGCCGTCATTACAGAGAATCCTGACACGGCGCGGGGTTATGCCCCACTTTTCACC
>CAVJJV010000045.1:0-10009 GCA_963650055.1 Comamonas kerstersii
TTGTTGTCCTCCCGGAAGAGGCCGGGAAGAATATTTCCTCTTCTCTTGCATCCGCTCTCTCCTCCGAGCTCAAAAGAGGAGTTGAACTCTCGTACTCGAGTCAGCTCAACGGCGGCTTCAAGGTCATGGACAAGGACGGAAAGGCTTATATAGACCTCTCCGACGACGAGATTACAAAGCTCCTCTATCCATATATTTCACAAGCAGTCAGAGATCTGATTTAAGGAGTCCTGTGGTGGCTGAATACATCTATTTCATTACATCACTTCCTTATCTCTCCTTTGACAGGGATTCTTCCCTCTCCTACAGAGAATTCAAACACCTTGCAGAAGAGCAGCTTAGTCCGAAGGATTTCCGTACACTCTCCAAGGCCACATTCGAGAGCGCAGGAGAGAAGGACAGTAATCATATAATAAAGGATTGGGAGAAATTTAATTTCACCCTCAACGAGTACATAACCCAGGAGAGGGCCTTGAAGTTGAAGAGGATGAGTGATGAATACAGGGCACGCTGCACTCATAATGCCGAAATAGAGAAGCGTGCAGGGGAGATTGTAGCTCTTTCTAATCCCCTCGAGGCAGAGAAGGCAGTTCTCGGAGAGTATTTCAGATTTCTCTCCTCACACCCCGTGGAGTCCCAGTTCTCCCTTGATGCATTGATTATCTACGGCCTCATGCTCCAGATAAAGGAGAAGGCTCAATCATTCTCCGAAGAGAAGGGAAGAGAGGAATTCGGGAGATTATATCAGGATATAAGAAAAGATATTTCCTTAAGGAGTAATCTATGAGTAATAAAACTGGCCGCGTTGTCGGTGTCAACGGCAACCTGGTTAAAGTCAAGTTTGACGACACCGTCATCAAGAATGAAATCGGCTTTATCCTCGTCGGTGAGGAGAGCCTGAAAGGTGAAGTAATACGTATTATTGATTCCGTCGCCGACCTCCAGGTCTTTGAAGATACTTCAGGCCTCAGTGTAGGTGACAAGGTTGTTTTCACCGGAGAACTCCTTTCGGTAGAACTCGGTCCCGGACTCCTGACCCAGGTTTACGACGGGCTTCAGAACCCGCTTCCGGATCTTGCAGATAAGTGCGGCTTCTTCCTCCAGAGGGGAGTCTACCTCGACCCTATTCCGAATAAGGAGTGGGATTTCACCGTAACAAAGAAGACAGGGGATGTCGTCTGGGGCGGAGACTCCTTCGGTACTGTCCAGGAACTTCTTTTCACACATAAGATTACCGTTCCATTCACCCTCCAGGGAGAGTGGAAGATAACACATATCGTCCCGAGCGGAAGATACAAGGCTAAGGATACACTATGCACCATTGAAAACAGCAGAGGGGAGAAGAAGGAACTCTCGATGGTCATCACCCAGCCTGTCAAGGTTCCTATCAAGTGCTACAGCGAGAGAGTGAGACCCGACGAGCCGATGGTCACGAAAATCAGACTCATCGATACGTTCCTTCCCGTTGCAAAGGGTGGTACTTACTGTATCCCGGGACCTTTCGGAGCAGGCAAGACTGTCCTCCAGCACCTTACAAGCAAGAACGCCGATGTCGATATCGTAATCATCGCCGCATGCGGAGAGCGTGCAGGTGAGGTTGTCGAGACCCTCAAGGAGTTCCCGGAGCTTGTAGACCCGAGAACAGGCAGATCTCTCATGGAGAGGACGATCATCGTATGCAACACATCGAGTATGCCTGTAGCGGCAAGAGAGGCCAGCGTCTACACGGCTGTCACAATGGCTGAATACTACAGAAACATGGGACTGGATGTTCTTCTTCTCGCCGACAGTACATCCAGGTGGGCCCAGGCAATGAGAGAGATGAGCGGAAGACTCGAGGAAATCCCGGGCGACGAAGCATTCCCGGCATACCTCGAGAGCAGAATCGCAGAGTTCTACGAGAGAGCCGGTAAGGTAAGACTCCGTGACGGCTCATTCGGCTCGGTAACAATCGGAGGAACTGTATCTCCTGCCGGAGGTAACTTCGAGGAACCCGTCACCCAGGCAACACTCAAGGTTGTAGGAGCTTTCCACGGCCTCAGCAGAGAACGCAGCGACGCACGTAAGTATCCTGCAATCGACCCGCTTGAATCGTGGTCGAAGTATGAAGGAATCATCCCGAAGAAGGATGTCAGTTATGCATATTCTTTTGTAAAGCGCGGAAGCGAGGTCAACCAGATGATGAAGGTCGTAGGAGAAGAGGGTACCACCCTTGACGACTATGTCATCTACCAGAAGGGAGAACTTGTCGACTCCTGCTACTACCAGCAGAACTCCTTCGACCCTGTTGATGCCACAGTCTCGGTCGAGAGGCAGAAGCATGTCTTCAGTCTCCTGCTCGAGATACTCCGGTCCGACTATAGTCTCGAGGACAAGAAGGATGCCCGTTCATTCTTCAATAACCTCAGACAGCGTTTCCTTGACTGGAACGGTACAGCCGAAGACAAGCCGGAGTACATCACGCTGGAGAAGGATATAAGAGACGCAGTTGCTCAAAGGGTGAGGTAAGAGATGCAGAAAGTATATACGAAAATAGAATCCATCATCGGAAACGTCATCACCGTCAAGGCTGAAGGCGTCAAATGCGGTGACCTTGCCGTTGTGACAACGGCTGCAGGAAAGAGCTACGCCAACGTAATCAAGCTTGACGGAGAGCTCGTCTCGCTTCAGGTATTCAGCGGTGCTTCGGGTATTTCGACGGATGCTTCCGTCAGATTCCTCGGTGTCCCCATGAGAGTCTCCTTCTCGGACAATCTTCTCGGACGTGTCTTCGACGGAGCGGGAATGCCGAGAGACAACGGCCCGGTACTCGACGACAACATGGTCAAGATCGGAGGTCCTTCGGTCAACCCGGCGAAGCGTATCATACCGAGAAACATGATCCGCACGGGTATACCGATGATCGACGTCTTCAATACTCTCGTCGAGTCGCAGAAGCTTCCTATCTTCTCCGTCTCCGGTGAGCCGTACAACGAACTTCTTGCCCGCATTGCCATGCAGGCCGAGGTCGATATCATCATCCTGGGTGGAATGGGACTCAAGTACGACGACTATCTCTTCTTCAAGGATACACTTGAAAAGAGCGGTGCTCTCTCAAGAACTGTCATGTTCGTACATACCGCATCCGACCCGACAGTCGAGTGCACGCTCGTTCCGGACCTTTCACTTGCCTGCGCAGAGCAGTTCGCCCTCCAGGGTAAGAAGGTTCTCGTCCTTCTTACCGACATGACGAACTTCGCAGACGCTCTCAAGGAAATGGCAATCACCATGGACCAGGTTCCGTCCAACCGCGGTTACCCCGGAGACCTCTATTCCCAGCTTGCTTCAAGATATGAGAAGGCTGTCGACTTCGAAGGTGCAGGGTCGGTCACAATCCTCGGCGTCACTACGATGCCCGGCGACGATGTAACCCACCCGATTCCCGACAATACCGGTTATATCACAGAAGGACAGTATTATCTCAAGGGCGGAAGAATCGAGCCTTTCGGATCGCTTTCCCGTCTCAAGCAGAATGTCAACAGCCGCACACGTGACGACCACCGTGCACTCATGGACGGTATGATCAAGCTCTATTCGTCCTACAAGGATTCACTTGAGAAGAAGAGCATGGGATTCATGATGAGCGACTGGGACGAGAAGCTGTTGAAGTACGGTGCTCTTTTCGAGAAGAAACTCATGGATCTCTCCGTGAACATCTCCCTCGAGGAGGCTCTCGATACAGGATGGAAGATTCTTGCCGAATGTTTCGACAGGGAGGAGACTCTCCTGAAGACTGATCTCATAAACAAGTACTGGCCGAAGAATTAAGGGTTTGAGATGGCTAAGATAAAACTTACAAAGAATGAACAGAAGAAGCAGAAGGATTCTCTCAAGCAGTTCCAGCGCTATCTTCCGACTCTCCAGCTCAAGAAACAGCAGCTCCAGGTCGTCATACGCCAGAGCGAGAAGGAGATAGAGGAGATAAGAAAGGAACAGAGGGAACACGTTGCATCCATAGACGGCTGGATAGCGGTCTACGGGGGCAACACTGCCTTCGATTCTCTCCATTCCATCGGTAATCTCATATCTATCAAGGAAATTAACATTACAAAGGGTAATGTAGCCGGTGTTGTTGTTCCTGTCTTCAATTCTCTTGAATTCAATGACATCACATATGACCTGAGGAAATATCCATTATGGGTCGACTCGGCTCTTCTGACGCTGAGGGATGTTGCAAGATACGATGCGATAATCGCCGTACTTGAAGAGAGAATCAGAGTTCTGGGAAATGAACTCAGGACGACAACGCAGAGAGTGAATCTCTTTGAGAAGGTAAAGATTCCCGAGGCGAAGAACAATATAAGAAAGATAGGCATCTACCTTCAGGACCAGCAGACAAGTGCTGTTGTCAGAGGTAAGATAGCAAAGAAGAAGATGGTGAGGGTTAGCTAGATGATTACACCGATGAAAAAAGTCACTATTCTTACTTCCACACCGCATAAGGGTGATGTCGTCTCGGAGCTGCGTAAGTTCGGACTCGTCCACGTGGAGGATGTAGTCACGAAGACACAGAGTGCCGTCTCTCTCGAGGAGAATAATTCACGCTACAATAAGCTTGTCTCTTTCCTTGACGGCTTCAGGGACAAGAAGAATCCGGCAGTGCAGGTTGAGGCAGACGACAAGACTCTCGACTCGCTTTCCCTTTCTCTCTCGTCCCTGATGGAAGAGGAGAGTACACTCAACGAGAAAAACAGAAATCTTTCGTCCGAAATCGAGAGAGTGAAGAACCTGGGCTACTTCAACCCCGATGATCTTGCAGCCCTCAGAAGAGATGGCTGCAGCATAGATTTCTACTATGTCGGAAAAAAGGAGAAGGAGAAGCTGAGAGAAGACGAAAGCGTCAACTTCGTTTCAATCAAGACGGAGAATAATACTCTCTGTGTTGCTTTGATCAATTCTCCGCTTCCTTCCGGTATTGCGGCGACGAAGGTTGTACTTCCGTCCCGTCCGCTCCTGGAACTCGAGAACGAACTCTTTATCAACAGAAAGAGAATAGAAGAGATAGAGTCGGTCTACAGGGAGAGCGTGAAGTATATCGATGCATTCAAGGCCCTCGAAGCACGTAACGAAGAGGAGATTTTCTTCCGCCGTGTCGGTGCAACCGTGAGGGATGTCGACTCCGTGTCCTATATCTCTGGCTATATCCCATCTGAAGACGAGGAGAAGTTCAAAGCCTTCGCAAGGGAGAACAGACTGGGCTATCTTATCGACGACCCGTCGCCAGAGGAGAATCCTCCGACACTCCTGAAGCACAGGGGATTCATCAGATTCGTCCAGCCTCTCTATGATGCACTGGGTCTTGTTCCGGGATACAGGGAGAAGGACATATCACTCTACTTCCTCCTCTTCATGGCACTCTTCTTTGCAATGATTCTCGGAGACGCCGGATACGGGCTATTATTACTCGTCGGAGGAATTGCACTCAATATAAAGAGCAGGAAGTGTACGGACACGAATGCACTTCTCTATATATTCAGCGGAGCAACAATAGTCTGGGGTGCTCTTACTGGTACATGGTTCGGCTCGGAGTTAATTCTCGAGAAGATACCGTTTTTGAAACTCTTCGTCATACCGGGACTCACCAACTTCCCCGAGCTCTTCGATATGGATGCGAACCTCGTGCAGAACAATGTGATGAGCTTCTGTTTCTCGATAGGAGCAATCCACCTTTCTCTTGCAAGAGTGCTCTGCATCTATGACAAGATCAAGACGAAGGACATATCGCTTCTCTCCGACTTCGGATGGCTGATGAACACGATACTTCTCTACCTACTGTCGCTCTATCTTGTAGTCGATGCGGATGTGCCGGTCAAGAAGATTTTCATGGGAGTCATTGCGGGATTCGTACTCGTCTGTCTCTTTGCTTCATGTGAACCGGGTAAGAAACTCGGTGAGGGAATCAAGGAGTCCCTCGGGTCCTTCTTCACCAACTTTCTCGACACTATATCATGTTTCTCGAACGTGATGAGTTATATAAGACTCTTCGCCGTCGGACTGGCATCACTGGCTATCGCCCAGTCATTCAACGGCATGGCTGAGGGAATGATGAGCGGAATTACGATTCCTCTCGGCATCCTCATCCTCGTTCTTGGACATGGAGTGAATCTTGTTATGGGATTTTTGTCTGTAATCGTACACGGTGTAAGACTTAATATCATGGAATTCTCCGGACAGGTAGGTGTCGAATGGTCCGGATACAAATATGACCCCTTCTGTCTGAAGGGTAACAACAAAGTAGAAGAAACTCAAAGGAGTTAAAAAATGGATTACAGTTTCTTGATTTACATTGGTATGGCATGTGCTCTCTGCTTCAGTGCAGTAGGCTCTGGTTTCGGTGCGGTAAAAGCTTCCCTCGCTGCTGTCGGCGGCTGGAAGAAGTGTTACATTAATGGAAAGCAGGATCCGTTTATCATGGTTGGATTTGCAGGTGCTCCTCTTACCCAGACCATCTATGGCTTCCTGTTGAGCAACTTCATTGCTGCCAAGCTTGCAACTCCGACTTTTGCCTACGGCCTCCTGAGCCTCTTCATCGGTGCTTTTGCCGGTGCGGTCATCGGTATCTCGGCTCTTTTCCAGGGCAAGGTTGCCGCTGCGTCTGCAGATGCTCTTGCAGAGACAGGTAAGGGTACTGCAAAGTACTTCATCGTCATCGGTATCATCGAGACAGTCGCTCTCTTCACACTTGTCTTCAGTCTGCTTGTACTCAACAACTAAAAGACAATTATCTTTCATACGGGCATCTTCAAGGGTGCCCATTTTTCTTCGGACAATTGGAAAAATCCATCACTTCTGCTATTCTTTTCCCATGCTTAAAGACAGACTGGAAAATCTATCGAAATACAGGTCGCTCGACGATTCTCTTTCTTCATTCACACCCGGTAAGACCGACGATCTTCCTTCTTTTTCTGATTTTGTTGTAGATAAAGAACATACAACTCTCTTCACTGTAGATGAGGGGGAGGGGAGATTCGCAACAGGCTGGCGGGAGAACAGGGACAACAGAGAGGTTCTTGGAGTAATGACTGCCTCGAAGGGGGAGTTTGTACTCTATCTTCCGGGAGAGCCGTTCATTGTCAGAGCTGAGGATTCGACTATAAGATACTGGAGCGTGAAATAATGTTTTCCACTAAAAGCGCATTTGTCAGAGGAATGGAGATAGGAGGGAGTGCTCCCGTCAGAGTGCAGACGATGTATGATGAGGCTATCGAGTCCGCAGATCCTGAGGATGTAGTCAGGAAGATTTACACACTTTCCTCGATGGGGTGCGACCTCATAAGATTCAGCTATGTATCATCCCGTGACAGGGAGAACTTTTCATATATATGCTCGCATTCACCCATCCCCGTCGTGGCCGACATCCACTTCGATTACAGGATGGCCCTCGAAGCACTTGATGCGGGTGCGGACAAGATCAGAATAAACCCCGGTAATATCGGGGAGAAGTGGAAGACGAAAGAAGTCGTACTTAAGGCGGAAGAGAAGGGTGCTGCAATACGTATAGGACTCAACACCGGGTCCCTTCCAAGGCATGAGAAAAATGTTGACGAGACACGCCTCATGGTCGATACCGCTCTCGAGTATATCTCTGATTTCGAAGCATGGGGATTCGAGAATACCGTCGTCTCCCTCAAGAGCAGCGATATCGAGAAGACAATGGAGGCGGCAAAGCTTTTTCATTCGCTTTCGGGGTATCCTCTCCATATAGGTGTGACTGAGGCGGGTAATGCAATTACGTCATCCGTGCGCTCTACATGGGCGCTGGGAAATCTCCTCTCTTCACATATCGGTGATACACTCCGAGTCTCCATCAACGGTAAGATTACAGACGAGGTGCTTGCTGCAGCCGAAATCCTCCGTGCTGTTGGACTCAAAAAGAGCGGGGTGAGACTTGTTGCGTGCCCCAGGTGCGGGCGCCATACATTCGATTCGATTTCCTTTGTCGAAGAAATCCAGACACGGCTTCTATCCCTGGATAGGGACATTACAGTTGCAGTGATGGGATGCTCCGTCAACGGCCCGGGAGAGGCTCACAACGCCGACTATGGAGTAACGGGAAACGGCAGGAAGATATTCATCTACAGAAAGGGTGAGCTCATTAAAACTCTCTGTGACCCTGATTCTGCTAAGGATGTCCTCTTCGAGGTAATCAACAATGACAGATAAACTCATCATAAAGGGAGCGCGCGAGCACAACCTCAGAAATGTAGATATAACAATTCCGAAGAACAGTCTTGTTGTAATATCGGGACTCTCCGGGTCTGGGAAGAGCAGTCTTGCCTTCGACACGATATTCGCCGAGGGGCAGAGAAGATATATGGAGTCTCTCTCCTCCTATGCACGTATGTTCCTCGGAAGAATGGAGAAGCCGGACCTCGACAGCATCGAGGGCCTGAGTCCCTCCATTGCAATAGAGCAGAAGTCGACGAACCGCAATCCCCGCTCGACTGTCGGTACGGTAACCGAGATATATGACTACTACCGTCTCCTCTGGGCGAGAATCGGTAAGACCTACTGTCCAAGGTGCGGCCGCAAGATCGAGGAGGTGAGTGTCGACCAGATAATCGATTTCATCTTCTCCCACCCAGAAGACGGAAAGCTGATCATCCTTTCTCCGATAGCAAGAAAGAGAAAGGGGGAATTCCGTCAGGTACTCGAAGACGCGCTAAAAGCGGGATACATGAAGGCCGAGATAGACGGGAGAATATACAACCTCGATGAGGAGATACCGTCCCTCGAGAAGAACATAAAGCATAACATATCAATCGTCGTCGACAGAGTGAAGAACAACAGGAAAGCCCGTACGAGGATATCTGAAGCAGTCGAGAGGGCGTCGGAAATGAGCGGAGGCCTTGTGGAAGTCAATTTCCTGGATGAGGGAAAGAGGGAGCTCTATTCCCAGAAGAACAGCTGCCCCGACTGCGGCCTTGCCGTTCCGGACCCCGAACCCAGGCTCTTCTCGTTCAATTCCCCGCTCGGAGCATGTCCCAACTGCAACGGACTGGGGTACAACCAGGAATTCGATATCGACAAGATAATCCCCGACCGCTCACTATCGTATCTCGAGGGGGGGATTGCAACCCACAGCCCGAC
This sequence comes from Comamonas kerstersii, assembly GCA_963650055.1. Taxonomy (GTDB): domain Bacteria; phylum Spirochaetota; class Spirochaetia; order Sphaerochaetales; family Sphaerochaetaceae; genus Ornithospirochaeta. Next base: position 9,130 of record CAVJJV010000045.1, read on the forward strand.
AGCAAAGACGTACCGAAGCGGGCTCGAGGCACTCTATAAGCACTACGGCTTCGAACTTAAAACACCGCTCTGCTCTCTTCCCGACTGGTTTATGGACATTGTACTCTACGGCGGCGGTGACAAGATAGACTATTCATACTCCTCGAGTACAGGTAAGACCTACGTCAACCATAAGGAATACGAGGGAATTATTCCCGAACTTACAAGAAGAAAGAAGATGACGGAAAGCATGAACATGCTCTCCACTCTCGAAAGCTACATGAGTGAGATAACATGTCCCGTCTGTAAGGGAGATAGGCTCAGGAAAGAAGCACTCTCGATAAAGGTAAACGGACTGAGCATCATCGAAGCCTCGAAGATGAGTGTCAGAGAATCCCTCTCATTCTTCTCCTCTCTTGTACTTACAGAGAACGAGAAGACAATATCAAGTCAGATTCTGAGGGAGATACTCTCCCGCCTTACCTTCCTCGATAATGTAGGACTGGGCTACCTCACTCTCTTCAGGTCTGCGGAGACTCTCAGCGGTGGAGAGAGCCAGAGAATAAGGCTTGCCACCCAGATCGGTTCGGCACTCAGCGGAGTTCTGTATGTCCTTGACGAGCCTTCGATAGGACTGCACCAGAGAGACAACATGAAACTTATCGATACCCTCAAGCGCCTCAAGAGCCTTGGAAACACCGTTCTTGTCGTCGAGCATGATGAAGACACAATCAGGGAGGCCGACTATGTCGTCGACATGGGCCCCGGGGCCGGAGTCAACGGAGGAAGAGTAATAGCAGAGGGGACTCCGGAGGAGATAGAGAAGAACCCCGATTCCATCACGGGTCAGTTCCTCTCGGGAAAACTTACAATCGATGTTCCCGAAAGAAGGCGTAAGGGT
>CAVJJV010000046.1:0-2415 GCA_963650055.1 Comamonas kerstersii
GAACATTCTATCAATCGAGAATCTGGAAAAGACAGTCAAGGACGAACCCCTCTGCGAAGGGGTCACCCTCGGTCTGGAGAAAGGCGAGAAAACAGGCATAGTCGGAAAAAACGGAGAAGGTAAGTCAACCTTCCTCTACACAATCATGGGCCGTATCGTACCTGATGAAGGGAGAATATCAATCAAGAGCGGGACAAGAACTGCGCTTCTCGAGCAGAGAGTGACATTCAAGCCTGATGCCACAGTCAGGTCATACCTCTATGAAGCAGATGACAGCAATATGGAGACTCTCAGGAGGTACCAGAAGGCACTTGAAGAGGGAGAGACGAAAAAGGCACAGAACCTGGGAGAGATAATCGAGAGAGACAACCTCTATGATATAGAGCGCACTTATTTTGCACTTCTTACCGATATGAAGGGAAGATTCACGGGAGAGGAGAAGATGGAGAATCTCTCGGGTGGTGAGCAGAAGAAGATAGCCATTGCAAGGGTGCTCGCCCTCCGCGCGGACCTCATTCTCCTCGACGAGCCGACAAACCATCTCGACATAGAGACAATTGAATATCTCGAGAACTGGATAAAAGAGACACAGAGCAGCCTGATAATCGTTACCCATGACCGCCACATACTCTCTTCTGTCTGCTCGACCATCTGGGAACTCGACAGAAAACACTTCTACCGCCACCCCGGTTCCTTTACAGAGTACCTCGAGAGAAAAGAGGAACGCCTTGTAATGGAGGAGAAGGAACAGAAGAGACTGAAGACAATACTGAGGCGTGAACTGGTGTGGCTCATGAGAGGTCCACAGGCGAGAACGGGAAAGGATAAGGGACGCAAGGACAGGATAGAGGAAATGGAGGCATCCCTCAGAAAGGTAAGAGACGATAAGCAGAAGGAATTCTCCTCCCTTGAACGCAGACTCGGAAAGAAGATCCTCGATATGGAGAGCATATCTGCACGCTATGGAGAAAGAACCCTCTTCAGTGATTTCACATACTCATTCACGAAAGGAGTGAAGATAGGACTCATCGGCCCCAACGGAAGCGGCAAGTCGACGCTTCTCGACATTATAGCCGGAGTGAGGGAGCCCGACTCCGGAACGGTGGATATCGGTGTGAATACAGTTTTCGGCTACTATGACCAGACAGGAAGAAACCTGGAAAACAACAAGACCGTACTAGAGTACGCATCCCTTTTCGGGGAGAGAGTCCACTATGGCCCGGGAGAGGATGTAACCGTGTCGAGATTCCTCGAACTCTTCGGCTTTCCCCAGTCTTTCCAGCGTATCCCGATATCGATGCTGTCAGGAGGAGAAAAGCGGAGGCTCTACCTTATAACACGGCTCATAAGCAACCCGAACTTCCTTCTCTTCGACGAGCCGACAAATGACCTTGACCTCCCTACCATGGAGAATCTCGAAGAATACATCACATCGTTCCCCGGCTGTGCCGTAATCTCCTCCCACGACAGGACATTCCTTGACTGCACTGTCGATTTTCTCTTTGTAATAGACAATGAAAAGATAACTCTCTTCCCCGGTAATTATACACAGTACAGAGAGATGAAGGACAGGGAAAACAGCGAAAGGGAAAAGACGGAAAAAACCCAGGTAAAACAAAGACGGGAGAAGAAGGGCCTGAGTTACAAAGAGGAGAAGGAACTCGGAGAAATCGAGAAGGATATAGAACTCCTGGAGTGCGAGATCAAGGAACTTGAAGAGTCCTTCTCCTCTGCGGAGGAGACAGCTCTCGGTACACTGAGGGAAAGAACGGAGAAATACGAGGCGAAAAAAAGAGCGCTCGATGAGAAAACCGAACGCTGGCTTGTTCTGGAGGAAAAAAGAGGTTAGACGTCAGTCGAGTTGACATCCTCCGCATCCATAAGCTGGGCATTTGTCCTTCCCGGAATGACCCTCCTGATAAACGGAATAACTCCGCTGTAGGTCTTGCTGAACTCCTCCTCGCTCTCCTTGAGTGCCGCCTGCCATGCTGGACCGAATCCGGGGCTGTTGATTGTGAGTCTGTCTACAGCCTTCTGATAGACCTGAAGTCTCTCGATTTCCTTCCTTCCCGGTTTCTGACTCATGGTCTGGAGAGAGACTCTGAGATTCTCGTTGTACTTCTTGAGTTCCTCATTTTCACTCTTAAGCTTATTAACGCCGTCAGACTCAATCTCCATACGGGAAGTAAGCATGTCTTTAAGCTTCCTGACATCGCCCTCCCCCTTCTTCTTCGCCATGTGAAGTCTGATTACATAGATAAACCATATTATCAAAGCAACGGCACATCCCGCTCCCAGTCCTATGAAAAAATCTTTCCAACTTGTCATTTCAAACTCCCTGTAAAATAAAGATAATCAATTTTAGCCTAATGGGAAATAAATCTCCACTACTTCCAATTCCTAGAAATATCAATT
>CAVJJV010000047.1:0-3213 GCA_963650055.1 Comamonas kerstersii
CCATAAGTAGTTCCTCCTTTTATGGTATTGAACTGACAGTAACATGAGATAGAAGGATCCGTAATGTGTATAATCTGTAAGGATTTCAGCCATCTAAGGATGGGAATAACCCGTAAGTCCGGGGTTTCGATGTCCTCTCGGGCATTCAACTAATGGAAACACCGACTATTTCCTCATACGGAGCAGGTGTATTTTCTGCAGAAGCAGTGTAAGCAGATATCATAGTCTTAATTGAACCAGAAATCACGTGAGAAGAGGGCATATACAGTGAAGAGTTCAAGCCTTCCGACAAGCATCAGAAACGAGAAGACCCAGAGTGTCCAGTCTGGATATATCGAGAAGGAGAATCTTGTTCCTATTCCTCCTATACCCAGTCCTATGTTCCCCAGTGTCAGAATCGTCGATGAGATACACGTAAGTGCATCCACTCCCGATATCGCAACAATACATGATCCTATGAAGAAGGTTATGAAGTAGAGCCCTATGAAGCCGCATATCGACTCGACGACAGATGACGGGATTGTATCGTCCCCGATTTTTATCGTCGTCACGGCATTGGGGTGGAGTCTCTTTGTAATCGATACCTTTCCGACTTTGAATATTGTGGCTATTCTTATGACCTTTACACCGCCTCCTGCAGATCCTGCGCATCCTCCTATGAAGGATACAAGGAAGAGTATCATCTGGGAGAATACCGGCCAGGAAGCTACATCCTTGGAGTAGAATCCTGTTGTCGTTATATATGAAATAACATGGAAGAAGCCGTCCCTCAGAGCCTCGGAGAGCTTCTCTCCTGTTCTCAGAAAGAGTGAGAGAGCTATGAAGAGCGAGCAGGTGAGGACTATGCTGAAGTAGACTCTGAGCTCTCCGTCCCTGAATACCTTCTTCACCTGCTTCTTCAGAAGCTTGAAATATAGTGCGAAGTTCGCACCGGCAAGGAACATGAAGATTATACATATCCACTCTACGTAGGGGGAGTTGTAGGACTGTATCGAGTAGTTCGTCGGGCTGAAGCCTGCAGCTCCCATTGTTCCGAATGTGACTGTTGAAGCGTTGAACCAGTCCAGTCCCCCGAGCATCAGGAGAATTGTCTGGAGCACACTGAGGCCGAAGTATATGAGCCACAGCGCCAGGGCCGTATGTCTGATCTTCGGGGTAAGCTTGTCTTTAGTCGGGCCTACCGACTCGGCTCCGAAGAGTGCCGTTCCCTTTGCTCCGAATGCCGGAAGTACGGCGACGAAGAGGACGACTATTCCCATACCTCCTATCCAGTTGGTCATGTTCCGCCAGAAGAGTATGGATTTGGCGTTGCTCTCGATGTCGTCCAGCGCGGTGGCTCCGGTTGTAGTGAAACCGCTCATGGTCTCGAAGTAGCACCCGGCAAAGCTTGGGTATGATTTACATATATATAAAGGAATGGCGCCGAAGAAGGAGATCAGAATCCACACCAGGGTGACGAAGAGATAACTCTCCTTGGGGCCTATCCTCAGCTCCTCCTTTCTGATGACTGAAGGAATCAGAAGAACAAGGCTTGCGGCAAGCATCGTCAGGAGGGTGATAAGAAATGCTCTCAAAGCCTCACTCTCGTCATATACCACCGAGAGGAGGGTGGGGATGAGCATCAGGAATGCAAGAAGGAGGAATATATACCCGAGGAGTTTCAATACTGATTTGAAATTGATGTTCATCTGAATAATTCCGTTACCGCATCGTAGTTCTCGTGTGCACATGCAACAAGAACCGTGTCTCCGACCTTGAATTCATAGGAGCCGTCCGGGACGAAGCTGTCACTCTTCTGGCTTCTCTTGACTCCCGCTATGATGCATCTGCGTTTGAGATCTACATCCATGAGCTTCTTTCCGAGTTTCGAGAAATTCTCTCCAAGTACGAACTCATATACTTCAAGTTCTCCGCTGAAGATGGAGTGGAGCGTTATGACACTCTCCCCTCTGAGGAACTTCATGATGGCATCGACTGTAGCTTCCGTTGTACTTACCGTCACGTCTATGTCCATGCTGGCACAGAACTGGATGTAGTTCGGGTTGGTCTTCAGGAGTGCCATGGTCTTCTTCGTGCCGATACGTTTGGCGTAGGATGCGGTGATGATGTTCAATTCGTCGTTCTCAGTAACGGAAATCATGAGGTCGGCGTTTCTGAGTCTCTCGTCCTCCCATATGTTCTCATCGGTAATCGATTCGTTGACTGTCAATATCTGGGGAAACTCCGAGGAGAATTCCCTGCAGACGGAAGCATTCTTTTCAATAAGTGTCACTCTCTTGAGAAATGTCTTGTTGAGGGATGAAAGAAGGTACCGGCATATCCTCGTTCCTCCGACGGCGACAACTCTCTTGAGCCTTATCGTCGACTTGTCCCCGCAGAGGGATCTGTAGACCTTCTCCGCATCGTCATCACCAGCCATGACTGCAACCTCATCTCCTTCTTCCAGAACGGTGAAACCATTCGGGATTATCGTCTCTCCCTTACGTCTGATTCCTATGATGATATATTCACCCGCCAGTTCCTTCTTCATGTCTATGAGGGTCTTACCTATGAATGGACTGATGGACGGCAGTGTGATTCTGAAGAGAATGAAGTCCGCATCATCGAAGGAGATGATTTCGGAGAATAGTCTGCTCTTTATGACGCTTGCCATTCTCAGCGCCGCCTCCTCCTCCGGGTTTACGATATGGTCTATCCCCAGTATTCTCCCGTTGTCCTTCTTTGCATGCTGCCCGAGGTATGAGATGCTGCGTATTGCTGCAATTGTCTTGGCTGACGGGAAATTCGATGCCGCGATGCCGCACGCAACAAGGTTCACTTCATCGCTGTCGGTCACGGCGATGATGGCCGATGCCTCAGCAGCACCCGCCTCGTTCAATATGGAAATATCGGTGGCGCTTCCACATACTGCCATGCAGTCCAGTTTGGACGCAACCTGCTGACACCTTTCCGAATCGGTGTCGACAATCACTACACTCTTCTTTTCCTGTATAAGATGTCTGGCCAGTCTTATACCACGCCTTCCGGCGCCCAAGATTATAATGTTCATAGCCAATATATTCTGACTTAAAGGGAATGGAAAAGCAATAATACAGCTTCTGTAGGATTTCAGTAGCAATGCCGGTGCTTGTGAGAGATAAATGCGGATATGCAGGGCGGTGGCAATCAGAGAATCTTTCCATCCCATAAACAGTCAAGGAAGAGGGCCAGGGG
>CAVJJV010000047.1:3227-4560 GCA_963650055.1 Comamonas kerstersii
CCGTGAGATACTATCTCTTGAGATGATGTACTTCTTCTTTCAATGCTCTCATTTCTCTGAAATCCCGTTTTCGTTTACAGGTTGTCCTGGTCTCGACGACAACTTTATCACCAAACACGAAGTCTACTTTTCCGGGTGCAGCCGGTAGGGCAGTATTTCCGCTGTTTCTGTCTGCGATTTACATGGAAAGGCGCCGGTAGTACCATCGGAAATATTGTTTTGTCATCTCTCTCACAATTACTCCCAGCTTCATGGAGATGAGGGTATCAGAACCTCTGTTTCTCCCGGAGTCTTCAGATTGATTGAAGACGATATTCGATGTATAACTCATTCAATGATTGAAATATTGAGATTTATCACAGAATACTCTTGTTCTTTGTCTTCCTTCGGTGTAAAAAACTCTCCATGAAAAATCAACTTGAGGTACCGGGACTTGCCGGCGAAAGGATAAATGAACTTGTCTCCGTCTATTCTCTTCTCGACGAGGACGAGAAGCGTTTCTGCTCGTCTTTCTCCATCGGGTGCACCGGTGGCTGCGGAGAATGCTGCCGCCACTATGTGCCGTACCTGACGGAGACTGAAGCTGAAGCTGCGGCACGCCTCGTTATAAGTGAAAAGAGGGAGGAGGAGATTATGTCCCGTCTCTCGTCAGGCGACAGAGAGTCAACTGTCTGCCCCCTCTACAGAGAGGACAGGGATGAGCACTGCGCACTCTATGAAGGAAGGAGTATGGTATGCCGGCTCTTCGGATCCTCAGTCTCCCTGGACAAGAACGGGGAGCCTGCATTCAGGGACTGCAGATGGAAGAAGAACAAGAGAGAGATTTCGAAGGTGGAACTCGAGAAGAAGCGTGACGAACTTCCTGTCATGAGTATCTACGGGGAGGTCCTTGAAGGGGAGGGCGAGAGCATCTATACGGCACTGCCCAGGGCAATTGATAAAATCAAACTTCTTCTTTCATATTCGGAATCTTATCCTGCATAATAAAACCATGAGAATAGAGCGTATTACAAAAGTGAAGGCCGAGAGCCTTATTACAAAGATTCCCTCCCTTGGACCGGCTCTTCTGTTTACAGATGAAGACACTTCCTTTTATATGATTACCGAAGACGGATTCTTCTCCGTCACATTCAACATAGCCGTTGTCGATGACGGTGTCATAACATATATAAGCAGTGAGGGGCTCAGGAGTGAGTTTGAAGCCTGGCTGAGTCAGAATGACTCACTCTGAGGGATTGTTATCCCCGTTGGGTCATTTTCGGGACAAAGCCGGGACTTCTGCCGTATGTGTGTCATAACGACACGGATAGATAAATCAGCGGCAAAGCATTCT
>CAVJJV010000048.1:0-3682 GCA_963650055.1 Comamonas kerstersii
CATTTAACGCTCTCTATGTCAGTCGGTGCAGTCTCTATGAAACGCCAGCCGTCCTCTCTATATCCTCTGTCGTAGAAAACAAGGCCGCCGGAAGTTCCCCCGGCCCAGCCGAGGAGCTTCACTACAGCTCCAATCTCATTGTCCGAAGTGAGGCCGCTCAGAAATAGAGTAACTTTCCAGAGGGTGAAGTTACCTATACTTGAAGTATTGAGGAAAGGAACTACATCGTTTATGGAGCCGAGGATTATGTATGAGTAATCGTCTTCAGTCTCAAGTTTCGTGCCGTAGTCGCGGTAGAACCCCGCCTTGATCCGCTTGAGGTCTCCAGTCTTCTTTAGTGTCTTCTTCTCGTCTTTTCCTTCAAGGTGGAATCTAAGTTCCACTCTGTTGTTCTCTTTATCTATGTAGTAGGAGTATCTGAGAGTAACGCCGTCATCCGTTATCACGTCGTCCTTCTCTATCTCGACGGCATATATGTCCATTTTCTCGAAGGAGTTCAGGTAGATTGTAATTTCGGGAGTATTCTCGTCCTCTCCGCTCCCGAAGAAGAGACCGCATACCGTACATCTTCTCTTCTTCGATTCCAGGTCGCTGTAGAGATAGGCATCATAACTGTGGGCCGTGATCTTTTCGTTTCTGATAACCCCGTTACATAGAGCGCAGTATGTCACCCTGTATGATATACACTCGGACTCCTTTATCGTCCTTGTTTCCCCCTCCGTATGGGGTTTCTTTTCTACGGGAGTGGATGAAATAACTTCCCCGCAGACCGTGCAGTAGGTCTCGTCCGCACCGGCTTCAGTGCATGTGGGCTCTATTCGTCTTTCAGCCGGGGTATGGGGGAGTTTTGCAATATCTTCAGTTTTCGCCACATTGGAGCATAGAGTGCAGTACCATTCCAAAATGCCGTAAGAAGAGCAGGTAGGTTCTTTTGCTGTTCTTTCCTTAAGCTCAGGGTGAGGAGTTGTCGGTATACTCTCATCTCTCAGATGTTTCCTGCATACCGTGCAGTAGACATAGTACATACCCTCTTCCGAGCATGTGGGTGACTTTACAAGTGTCTTCGCTTCCGTATGTGAGAGTACCGGCACCGTTATATACTCGAGGTGGGTGCAGTTTCTGCACCTGTGGTAGGAGAGCCCTGTCGAGGAGCATGTTGGAGCCTTGATTACTACAGCGTCGTTGTAATCGTGGGGGAGCTTATCGAGTTCGACAGAACGGATCTTTTCAGAGCACCTTATGCAGTAGATTTCTCCCTCTCCCTTCTCCGTACATGTAGGCTCCTTTATAACCTGTACTTCTCCCTCGTCGTGCCCTAGAGGCGGAATTGTACTCAAGCCGTAGTCGTAGCCGCAGCGGGCGCACTTTGCACTCTCATAGCCGGCTGATGTACACCCCGGTTCTACTCTCTGTGAAATCTCCTTCTCGTGTCCGAAGGCTGGAATTACTTCCTCGAAGGAATAAGAACAGCGTTTACATGTGTACCTCAGAATGCCGCTCTCGAGGCATGAGGCATCACTTATTATCTCCTTCTCGTAATCGTGTCCGAGGGGGCTTCCTTCCGTCTCACCGCACTTCGAGCATGTTCTGGGGTCCGTACATGTTGCTTCCGTCCATGAGTGGGAGTGGCCGCAGGATGAGAAAAGCAGCAGAACAGATAACACCACAATGTTCAATATGACTACTCTTCTCTTCATCTTTTTCCTCTCAATCCATTTTAATTACTTGATATGAAAAATACAAAGACTAATTTCTCCGCAGATTACATCAAATCGGGGTTGTTCCTGCTGTTTGCAGATATATCTTAATTATATTGTTTTAATATTCTTACAGTACTCAAGCTATATTTTAATTTTATATTTCAATATTACTTTATAATAATGAAAAACCCGGAGGATTTCTCTTCCGGGTACATATATTTATTTCAGAAATTCGGGAATCGAACCGCGGTTGTTGAAGATTTTGCGCTGCTGGGAGTCGAGAATCTTCTTTCTCATCCTTATGGAGAGCGGTGTCACCTCAACAAGCTCATCGTCCTTGATGAACTGGATGGCGGCCTCGAGACTCGGCTTCACAACCGGAGTGAGGGTCACGGCTTCATCTTTACCGGCAGCACGGAGGTTCGTGAGCTTCTTCGTTCTTGTAGGGTTGATCAAAAGGTCCAGGTCCTTATTTCTCTCTCCAACTACCTGCCCTTCATATACGGGGTCTCCCGGGACTATGAAGAAGCGTCCTCTGTCCTCGAGTTCCCAGATTCCGTAGGCTACTGCTGTTCCCGCTCTGTCGCATACAAGAGAGCCCGATGCCCTGTCGGGGAAGTCTCCCTTATATGGTTCATATCCCTTTACAAGGGTGTTCATGACTCCGAGTCCCCTTGTATCGGTCAGGAATTCGTCTCTGTATCCGATGAGGCCGCGGGCCGGAACTTCGAACTCGATCTTCACTCTGTTACCTGCAGTATACTGCATATCGACCATGACAGCCTTTCTCTTACCGAGTTTCTCCATCACGGTTCCGCTGTATTCCTCCGGGCAGTCTATGTAAAGGTACTCGATAGGCTCCGTCTTATTACCTTTCTCGTCTGTCTTGAAGATAATATGGGGTCTTCCGACACTGAGCTCGAAGCCGTCACGTCTCATCTCCTCGACGATGATTGCCATCTGGAACTCTCCCCTTCCCTTTACAGTGAAGGTATCATCAGGGTTCTTCTCTATCCTGATGGAGACATTCTTGAGTGCCTCCTTCTGGAGTCTCTCCCAGATTTTTGCCCCGGTTACGGCTTTACCCTCCGTGCCGGCAAGAGGTGACGTGTTCTGACAGAAGAGCATACTCACCGTCGGCTCGTCAACCTTGATTCTCTCGAGTGCCTTGATTTCATCTTTTGTACAGATGGTGTCACCGATTGATACGTCGTTGACACCGCTGAGGACAATGATATCACCCGGCTCGACGTCATCAGTTTCCCTGAACGAGGGGCCGTCATAGCTCTGGAGCCTCGTGACTCTCAATGGCTCTGTTCTGTCTTCCTTTATGCATATAAGCTGGTCGTTGGTGTTTGCCGTGCCGTTGATTACCTTTCCCACCGCGAGACGCCCGAGGAAATCGGAATACGATAAATCCGATACCAGCATCTGGAAAGGCTCTTCGTCGTCATATACCGGGGAGGGTATATAACTCAGTATTGCATCAAGAAGCGGATGGAGGTTCTCCCCGATTTCATCCGCCCTCAGGCCGCAGCGGCCGTCTCTGCCGTTGGCATAGAATACAGGAACTTCAAGCATGCTCTCGTCATTGCTCAATTCAAGCAGCAGGTCATAGACTTCGTCCAGGACTTCCTCCGCTCTTGCATCCGGGCGGTCTATCTTGTTGATGACAACAATAACTGGGAGGTTCTTCTTCAGAGCCTTCTCGAGGACGAATCTTGTCTGCGGGAGCGGGCCCTCGGCTGCATCGACAAGAAGTACGACGCCGTCGACCATACTCAGTCCTCTCTCGACCTCTCCTCCGAAGTCTGCATGGCCCGGGGTGTCGATGATGTTGATCTTGACCCCCTTCCAGTGGATGGCGCAGTTCTTTGCGCTGATTGTTATCCCTCTCTCCCTCTCGATATCTCCGCTGTCCATGATTCTCTCCTGGCCGTTGTCCTTGAGAGCCAGTCCGCTCTGCTTGAAGAGAGCGTCAA
>CAVJJV010000049.1:0-6866 GCA_963650055.1 Comamonas kerstersii
AATCATGCTATGATGTTAATGTAGATATCTATGGTACACTTATCGGACATGAGCCAATTTATGTTTCTGGAAATATCCAGGATGTAGATAGTAACGGTTCCATCAAAAGAACTGAAAGAGTCCCAGCCATAACAATCTATGATGGTGCAAAGATAAGTTCACTTGAAGAGAATAATGTTGGAATGTATATCGCAGGATATGCAAACCTTACCATTGGTAAAGCTGATATCAGAAGCCTTGCTAATGCTATTTCAATGTGTGCTGGAAAGCTGGAGATAAATGGAGCTACTATAATTGCAGGGACAACCAGGAGTGATGATGTAGAAGGTACCGGCGGAGCTATAACATCCAATCAATGTTCTGCAGTTTATGTAAAGCAGCATAGTACAAACAACTATGTCGATGTTGTTATTAACTCAGGAGAATTCTCGGGTTATATTCCTTTCCGCCAGGATACTGGAGATAAAGCAACATCTGATACAATAAAGAGTAAGGTTACTATAGCAATTAAAGGTGGAACTTTCACAAAAACTGGAACTGATGAGGAAGGATCTGTATCTGTTAAGTCTGCAGATAAGACCGGCTTCATCACAGGCGGTACATTCTCGACTGATCCTTCATCTTATGTTGCTTCAGGATATGAAGCAAAACAGTCTGGTACAGTCTGGACTGTTGCTGTTAAATCTGGACAGAACTGAATTTATTGGCTGTCTACCTCTCCTTTAGGAGGGGTGGATGGTTTCATCGATTCTGCCGTCATCTTATCGGCAGCTTGTTCATTGGGTTCCAGGCGGTGTACGTCGCTTAGGTTGTGGATGTTATGACCTGCCTGGACTCGGTTATCGGTACCTTCTGCCTCCCCATGGGCAGAGTACATAGATTTTTATCATTTCTATTGCACCCTCTGGTCCCCATACCTGAGGGTGCTCTTCTTATGCTGCTTCTGCTTTCTTCTCGAAGAGCCTGAGGCCCTTCTTGAACATGATGGGGAGGGTAAGGCCGAGGCTGCGGAAGGTGTTGTCTGCAGCCATGCAGAGCCATACGCCCCTGAGATCTGCATTGAAGACCCTGATGGCTATTGTCGTGAAGAGGATTCTTATCCCCCAGGCTCCGATTGTCTCTATTATGAAGGGGTACTTTGTCTCTCCAAGTCCGTAGTAGACTCCTTCGCTTACTATCATGAGGCCGAAGAGGGGCTCGGTGAAGGCTATGAGCTTGAGAATTGTGGTTCCTTCTTCTATTACGGTCTCGTCGGGGGTGAAGAAGCCCATGACGGGACGGGCGAAGAGGTAGAGAAGGGTGCCCGTTACCGTCATCATTATGAGTGTCAGGATGACTGCCTGCCTCTCCGTTGTACGGAACTTATCCCTGTCCTTCTCTCCGACTGAAATTCCTATGAGTGTAGAGGTCGCCCCTCTGAGGCCGTATCCCGGTACATAGAATATGGTCTCTGCCGAGAGCGCTATGGAGTGGGCTGCGAATATGACGGTGCCCATCGAGGAGACGAGGGAGGCAAAGACTATGTGCCCCAGGCAGCTTGTCGTGTTGGTCATAGCAGCAGGGAGGGTGATTGTAAGTGCCTCCTTGAGCAGCGGTTTCTCGACCCTGAGGTACTTTCTTTTGAAGCTTATGTATTCCTTCTTTTTCCAGATGAAGAACATCACTACTGCTCCTGCTGCATATGACATGAGGGTTGCTATTGCAGCTCCCTTCACGCCGAGAGAGAAGGTATAGATCAGGAGGTAGTTGAGGATTATGTTCAATATATTCGAGGCAAGGTTTATCATCATCGGTGTCCTGCTGTCCTTGACTGCTCTCAGAGCGGAGCTTCCGATGATTATGAATGACCTGAATGGGATAGCGAGGCTTATTATTGCAAAATAGATGGAGGCTTGAGGCGCTATCTCGCTTGAGGCATTCATCCAGACGGGGATGAAGGGACTGAGCACTACTGCAGTGAAACCGACTACTGCTCCCATGAGAAGGGAGAGCGTGAATGCCATCGACGAGGCTTTCTCTATCTTCTTGTAGTCCTTTGCCCCGAGAGCCGTTGAGATTATTGCAACGACTGCTATACCGAAGGATGCGAAGAGCGAGTAGATGAGCCAGTTTACTGTGCTTGTAAGGCTCACCGAGGCAGTTGCGGAGGCTCCGAGCTGCCCGACCATGGCGGTATCGACATACTGCAGGAGGGTGGAAAGAATCTCCTCCGAGATTATCGGGAGGGCGAGTGTGATGAATGCCTTGAGATTTTCTCTTCTGTATCTGTCGATCATTTTATCTTAGAACCGAGAGGTAATAGTCGTTTATCTTTCCGTTCTCGTAGAGAAGGGAGTAGAGACTCCTTACGATGGGGAAATCCTTCCCGAGGCCTCTTTCATTTATGAACTTCCAGACTATGCTTATTGTTCTCTTTCCCTCTATTACTGTTGCGGCATTCTTCTCCTCGTTGAAGAGGAACCCCTTTCCGATGAGCATGCCGAATGTCCTGTTACGGGAGAGGTCGTTGAGGGCCGTTAGCCCCAGATCCCCCAGTCCGCAGTAGCAGAAGATCGTCTCCTCCGAGCATGAGTAGAGCCGGAGTAGCTCCCTCATCTCCCTCACAGCCTTGGTGTAGACGAGGAAATCGACATTCGGGGAGCCGTATTTACCCGAGACAAGGCCGATGGCTATTGCGTACATGTTCTTGAGTATCGAGCAGAGTTCAACGCTTCTTGTGTCCTCCGTCCAGTCGAGTGTGAAACCTGTATGGGGTAGGATATTCTCCTTGAAATACTCATAGTCATCTTTTCTTCCTCCGAAGGTGAAGGATGTGGGGAAACCGTTCATCGTCTCGATGGCGAACGAGGGGCCCTTCATGCTTGCTTTCCTCTCGAAGGGGATATCTTCTGTTATGAAGGCACCTTCGTCGCTCATTCCTTTTGCAAGGTTGACGATAAGCGGGTTTGATGTCGTCTTTATTCTCTTGGAGAAGGGAACGATGACCTTCGAAGGCAGCACCAGCATGATTACATCGGCGTCGGAGAAGACAGAGTCGTCCATCGAAGCCTTCAGGGACGGGGAGAGGAATTTGGTGGGGAAGTACTTTGTATTCTGATGGTTATCGGTTATATCCCTATAGACATCCTCCTCTATGGTGTGGATGGTTACATCGTTATTCCTGTTCCAGGTGAGACGCTCGGCAACGGAAGTACCGAAGACGCCTCCTCCTGCTACTACTATCCTGTTCATTATTTCTCTTCTATCCTCTTTATGATGTAAAGGCGGGAGGAGTTGTCCGTGAGTGTCCTCATGCCCTCCTCGTATCCGCTTCCCGGAGAGTTCTCCATAAGTGCTATTCCGGCTCTTTTCAATGCGTCTCCCGGAGTTGCACTGTAGCATTCAAGTTCCTGCGGGTGAAGCTCGTTCATGAACTCCTCCTTCATGTGGATACGGGCCATGAAGGAGTAGTCGTAGTTCTCGTTTGCACACTCTATGTAGAGTTTCTCGCTTCCTGTGTTTATTCCGGCCCTCTTCTGGTAGTAGAGAACCAGTACAGCCGAACCGTCGCCGTTCGATACCGTCCATATTGTTCTTCTTTCACTGTCCTCTTCGAGAGTGAAGGTACCGTACTGGAGGAGGGGCCTGTATGCCTTGTAGAAATCTATCTCCTGGGTGAGCCTGATCCTTCCCGCAGGGGAGAGCTCCACGGGGTTTATAGAGTAGGCGATGACACCGAAGGCGGAAGTATTGAACTTGGTCTCCTCGTCTATAGTGCGCCCGGAGAGCTTATCGGGGGAGGACGAGAGCATGTTCGTCATTACGGAGAGGGGGTAGATCATCCCCGTTCCCTCTACTGTTTCAAGCTTGTCGAGAGGGTCGGAGTTTTCACTGATGAGTATGCTCGATGCATAAGAGAGCATTCCCATATCGAATCTCATGCCGCCCGAGGATGCCCCCTCTATGTAGATGTTCGGGAAGGTCTTCGTGATGGTATCGAGAATATGGTAGAGCCCGGTTATATAGCGGTGCATGAACTCCCCGGGGTCCCCATCTTTCTGATTCGACCCAAAGTCCGTCCGGGCGTACGGAACACTCCAGCGTATGTAATCGAGCTTATACGATTCGATTATCCTTGAGAGGGTATCTATCACCCACTCCTGGACATCGCTGCGTGTAAAATCGAGGAGGAAGGTGTTTTCCTTTCCGCTCTTTCTTCCCGCAGCCCACTCCGGGTGGGTCTTATAGAGCATGCTGCGCTCGCTTATGCTCTCCATCTCGAACCAGAGTCCGAACATGAGCCCGAGATAGTGTATCTCGTTTGCCGTATCCTTGATGCCGGAAGGGAAGTGCTTCGTGTCGGCATACCAGTCCCCGAGGGATGATGTGTCGTCCTTTCTTGCACCGAACCAGCCGTCGTCGATGATGATTCCCTCGAACCCCAGGCTCTCTGCAGCCTTCGCCATCTTCAATACATCCCTTTCCTCCGGATCATATCCCAGGGCATCCCAGGTGTCGAGCATCACAGGCTTCATCCTGTTCTTCCAGAGCCCCCGTCTTATATGGTTCTCGATGAACTTCTTCATGAGATTCCCCGCCTTCCTCTTTCCTTCTCCCGAGTAGGCGAGAACGGCCTCCGGGGACTCGAAGCTCTCTCCGCCTTCAAGCGTCCAGGAGAATAAGTCCGGATTTATCCCCGTTGTAATACGGGTTATGCCGAGAGGAGACTCCTCTACACTCGTTCTCGAGGCACCGGAGTAGATGAGACCCATAAGATATGTGTCGTTCCCGCTCTCTATGATGAGAGTGGAATCGGTATCGCCGCTCTCGAGTGTTCTTGATTCGAGAGAGAATGAACCCTGACTCATCACCCTCTCCCTCATTCTCTTCCCGCTTCCCGCCTTTCCCGAAAAGGATGTAACCTTCACACCCTCTCCCCTTATATCGAGAGAGGAGGAGAGGAGGGACCTCAGGGTCAGAGGAGATTTTGTTCTGTTTACCAGGACAGTGCGGCGTGTGATGACATCCGCCTTATAGAATGAAGTGTAGTATGTTATGAACTCGATATTCCCCGTGCTGTCGGAGTATGTGACTCTGACTGTCTCGGCTTCGGAGTCCGTTCCAACGCCCTGGGGGAGTCTCAGGGTCTTGAAGCGTGCAATCCCTTCTTTTATCTCATGGGAGGTATATTCAAGGGAGAGTGTCCTCCTTCCTTTATCAGGGAGGGTGAGAGCTGCAATGGGAGTTCTTGAGTCTCCGCATCCCTCTGTGGAGAACTCGAGGAGAGTGTCACCGAGATTATGCGACTCTGGAGTTCTCAGGTGCTTCTCCCTTATTGCCGGGAGAGAGGATGACGGGTTTCTGAGCTTCTTACCGTAGTATATATGCTCCGGAATTCCTTTGTTCTCCACAGAGAAGATATAGGAAGTGTTTTCAGTTTCTATGTTGAATATGCCGCTGTTGTAGGTAATCATATGTCCTCCGCTCTCATGATATTGTAATATCTTTCCTCATTAAAGGTAACCTTTGTGTTTTTCTCATGTTATAATAATTGCTATGGATATTAGAAGACTCTCCCTCTGGGAAGGAAGATACGCCACATTCATGAGCAACGAAACATTCCAGGCCCTGATTGAAGACCAGGGGGAGGTCATACTGGAACTCAGCACCCGCAACAAGGACGGAGCAAGGGTATCTCCTCTCTCGCTTCCTTATTTCCGTGGAACGGGAAGCGGAGTTATGAGCGACCCAAACGGTGAGTGGTGGAGAATGAGCCAGGGACTCTATCAGGCAGGCGGGGCCTACTTCAACTTCCCGTCCGGCAATGATGACATAATAAATACTTCCAATACCTACTGGACACTCAGGCGCTACGGCACCGAGGAGGAGTTCGGTGGGGTCTGGAAATACAGCGAGATGAAATCCCGCCAGGAGAAAAACCACTACAAGGTCGGCAGAGTCGATTTGATAATCCCCGGTCAGGATGTAATCTACACTGCCATCAGTATTACGAATCTAAGCACTGAGCATCCCCTCCAGGGAAATGCCAAGTGGGTGAGCATGCTCTCCTCCCCGCTCGTCGAGACAGGTGCATACATAGCGGCGAATTCACATTCCTTCTCGGTCTATCCGATGACCCACAGGGAATCGGGAGCCAACAGATTCGTGCCGGGAGTTATCTTCGACGATTTGAAGAATGCTCCTCTTCTCTCGGGAGGTACAGCCGACGCTTCTGTAGTCCCGCCTCCGACAGGAACATACGATTATATCCTCGGTGAGACTGGAGAGAGTGAACTCAAGTGGGTGGGGGCGGTCAATCCCTCCGACCAGATGGGCTATTTCGTTTTCACACCCAGAAAGGAGGCGGAGAACGAGTACTCGTTTCCGTATTGCTCGATAGGTGAAAACTGGTACGGAAGAATGGACTCCCCGTGGGCCCTCTTCGACGGTGCGACCTCTCAGGTGAGAAGTCTTTCCCTGGGCTTCACATGCGGCCCGAGAGGAACGGAGAACCTCATCCTCATCCCCTCCGAGACTAAGTTGATGTACTTCGCCTCCTCATATACACGGATAGACTCCCCCCGCATAGCAGCACTCGGGTTCTACAATACGGAAGTAAAGAGCGACGGACTGCTGTTGAAACGTACGAGGACACAGGCCCACATAAAACTCGACACATCATTCAGAGCGGTAAGAAAGCTCTCGAAGAAGATATTCCTCAAGAGCAGTTCGACTGTTGACAATTAACCTATAGCTCTCTGTGGGTTTTTCCTGACTTCAGGACTTCCTTGGGCATATCCACAGAAATAAAGGCTGTTCCTGCATAGAGAAACGTAAGCGTAAAATGAATCGACCCGATTTTTCATGAATTGAGATTTAGACTATTC
>CAVJJV010000050.1:0-2583 GCA_963650055.1 Comamonas kerstersii
GCACTACCTGTGAATGACACAGCAAAAACTGATGTCACGCAGAGTGCAACTATAAGTGCGATTGTAAGGATTTTTTTCATTTTTTCCTCTCTTGAGGAGTATTTGCTTTGCTCTGATAATTAGACTCTGCTATCTCTTTTGGATGGTGGAACTAAGGTGCTTTGGAATTAGTTTCATTTGTGAAAATTGTTCAAAAGGTGAGAGAGTGCAGAGAAAAGTGCAAAAAAGGAGAGTTATATGGCACACAGGAGAGAGTACTATCTGTACAAGAGACACAAGAAGGGCGGGGATTACTGGTATGTTTGTTTCCTCGATAAGGAGACGGGGAAGGCTAAGAGTGCAAAGAGCATAGACTGCCTCAAGGAGAGGCTGGGAATCATGGAGTTCGGGTCTGTCGTCAGGAAGGAGGATGCTGCCGTCATCGCCGCGAAGGCCCTGGAGAGGGGGATTACCGGTTCTTCCTCCGGTGATGTTCTCTTCTCTTCATGGTGCAGGGATTTCTGGTCTTATGATACCTCCGAGTACATTGCTATGAAGAATAAGCTCTCCTCCGGTTCCATCGGGAGGGAGTATGCATACAACATGAAGAAGAACTTCGAGAAGAATGTCGAGCCTCTTCTTCCAAAAGGCCTCAAGCTCTGTAATGTCACTGTCTCTATTCTCGACAGGGTCGTAAAGGAGCTCTATAAGAGTGAGAAGCGGGCAGGGACTGTTGCTGTCATCATATATTCGTTCTCTCTTCCTCTGAAGGAGGCTGCGAGGTTGAATATCATACAGGCGAATCCTGCTGATAAACTCCTCAAGGCGACAGGTGGCGAGAAGGCGAGGGGAGTGCTGAGTAAGTGTGAAGTCAAGGCTTTGAGAGAGAAGCTTGAGGAGAAGAGGGGTACTCTCTTTCCTTCGTTCTACTACGGAGTGCTTCTCGGTATGATTACAGGGATGAGAATCTCGGAGATTAGGGCTCTCTCCGTTGATGATATCGTCCCGGGTGGTAAGGAGGGACTTACGAAGATCATCATACGCCATTCGGTGGGGTATCTCAGCGGGCTCAAGAGCACAAAGAGCAGGTACGAGCGTGCTGTCTTCATCCCCTCCACTCTCGGCTCCCAGCTTATTGCCAATGCTTCTCCTGAGGGTGTTGTTCTTCCTTCTCCACAGAAGGAGAAGGAGTATATCTCGGTACCGTCTCTCCGGGGAGCCTTCTATTCACTCCTGGAGGATATTTCAATCGATGAAGAGGAGAGAAAGAGAAGAAATATTACCTTCCATTCTCTCAGGCACACCTTCTCGACTCTCGGACGCGACGAGGATATTTCACAGGAGGACAGGATGCTGGTACTCGGACACAGGAGTGCACTTGTCAATGATAGATACACCCACCGTACCGATGATGCTCTCCTCAGAGTCTCGAGGCTCTCGACTGAGCTTTACGAGAGTGCAGAGAAAAGTGCAGAGGCGTAATATTTACATTTGTGGCTGCTTTGTAAACTATCTTTCTTCCATCAAAGGCTGTATTATTTGGTAGCTATGCAGAAATCCATTCATGTTGTACACAACTCTTACGATATCATCTACCTGATTCTCGGCCCGTTTACGGCGGCATTCGGTATTGCTGTCTTCTATACCCCGGCAAAGATCACGAGCGGCGGAGCTGCGGGGGTAGCGAATATTCTCTATAATCTCTTCGGCTTCGATCTGGGTCTGACATCTCTATGTGTGAATATTCCTCTCATCGTCATCGGAATGCTTGTCTTCGGAATCAAGTACGGAGTGAAGACTCTTATAGGATCCTCACTTCTCTCGCTCTGGATGACCGTCATCGGCCGTTTCTCACACTATGAGGGTGTTCTCGATTCCTCCGTTCCCACCTATGTACTTCTCTCGGCAGTATTCGGTGGTGTTCTTCTCGGTGCCGGTATCGGGATAACGATGAAGGCGGGATGCAATACCGGCGGTGCCGATATCGTAGCACAGTCCATTGCGCACTTCACGCCGATTTCCGTCGGGACGATTTCATTCTGCTTCAATGCCCTTGTTGTCGGTGCCTCCGGATATTTCATCGGACTCGAGCCGATGCTCTTCTCCATAATCGGCATGGCATGCTCGTCATTTACTGTCAACTACGTTCTTACAGGATTCGGCACAAGACACAGCAAGGCTGTCTATATAGTCTCCGACCATATTGCTGAAATCGGGCAGGATGTCATAGAGAAGATGCATAAGACGGGGACTCTTCTCACCGGTACCGGTGTATATACCAACCTGGAGCATAAGATTCTCCTCGTTCTTGTCCAGAACCACCAGTATCAGAGGCTGTTAAGAATCGTCAATGCAGATGACCCGGATGCATTTGTCTTCGTCAATGAAGCATATAACGTCATGGGTAAGGGATTTGCACAGCTCAAGAAGGTGGCCGACGCAACTACTGCAGAGGATTGAGAATCTCCGTCTTCAATGTGTAACATCCTCTGCTCTGGAAAGCTTTACGGCTGTCTTGTTCTCCTGCAGATGCACATCGCCATGATAATTGTGGCCTTTTCGACGTATCGCCACCTGAACAGAAGAGACATCAGGATTTCGGAT
>CAVJJV010000051.1:0-6058 GCA_963650055.1 Comamonas kerstersii
CAGATGAAGATGAAAGAGCTCTGCGGTAAGGAAAAGCTTCCTTTGATGGAAATCGCAGAGGAAGACCTCGGATGGCTTGAAAGCGTCAAGGAATATGCATATCCCCTCGAGAAAGAGGCAAGCTTCGTTAAGGGCAAGATGAACAGAGGAAATGCGCTCTCTAAAGTCCACGCAGATGTTAAGGAGAAGTTTGCTTCTCTTATCGCAGAAGACGAGAAGAGACCGGGCCAGATAGACAAGATGTTCGAAGATATGGAGTACAACATCCTCCGTTCCTCGATTCTCAACGACGGCGTCAGAACAGACGGCAGAAAGGTAACGGAAATCAGACCCATCACATGTGAAGTCGGAGTGCTTCCGTGCACACACGGCTCTGCTCTCTTCACACGAGGAGAGACACAGTCCCTTGCCGTCACGACACTCGGCACAGTCAACGACGAGCAGCTCTTCGACAACATCGACGGAGAGAAGACATACTCGAACTTCATGCTCCACTACAACTTCCCGCCGTACTCTGTCGGTGAATGCGGACGTCTTACAACAGGAAGAAGAGAAATCGGACACGGTCACCTTGCTCAGAGAGCACTCGAGGCAGTCGTCCCGAAGAAGGATGTATTCCCTTATACAGTCAGAGTCGTCTCCGAAATCATGGAATCCAACGGATCATCGTCGATGGCAAGCGTCTGCGGCGGATGCCTCTCCCTTATGGATGCAGGTGTTCCCATCTCCAAGCCGGTTGCAGGTATCGCAATGGGACTCATCACTGAAGGCGCAGACTACTCGAGATACGTCATCCTCTCCGATATCCTTGGAGAAGAAGACCACCTGGGAGACATGGACTTCAAGGTCGCAGGAACAAAAGACGGTATCACAGCATTCCAGATGGATATCAAGATTGCAGGTGTAACACCCGAAATCATGAGAAAGGCTCTCAACCAGGCCAAGGAGGGTAGAATGCATATCCTCTCCATCATGGCCGATACTCTCCCGGGGCCGAGAAGCGAAATCAGCGAGCTTGCTCCAAAGATTCTCACAGTAAAGGTTCCTGAAGACAAGATCGGAGCAGTCATCGGAACAGGCGGAAAGACAATCAGAAGCGTTGCAGAGCAGAGCGGTGCCGAGATCAACATCGATGATGACGGCACAGTCATGATCTACGGAAAGAACAATGCATGTGCTCAGGAAGCAAAGAGACTCGTGCTTGCCATCGTGGAGGAACCGGAAGAGGGCAAGATCTACCACGGCAAGGTCCAGAGAATAGTCGACTTCGGTGCATTCATCGAAATTCTCCCCGGAAAAGAGGGACTCTGTCATATCTCGAAGCTCGGAAAGGGCAGAATCAAGAATGTCTCCGATGTACTCAAGGTCGGCCAGGAAGTCGATGTCAAACTCATCGAAATCGACAGAATGGGAAGACTCAACCTCTCATACATCGATGCCCAGCAGGATAGTGAAAACTCCGACGGAGAGAAGTCTGAAGGGAGTGATGACGACGGGAAGAGAAGAAGAGAGAGCCGCCGTCCCTACTCTAAGGACCATAGCAGAAAGAACGACAGAAAGGACAATTGATGAATCTTACCGTTCGTTTCAGAAAGAAGGATGAAAGCGTGTGCCTGCCTGTATATGAAACAGCAGGCTCCGCAGGTGCGGACCTCAGGGCCCGCATTTCTTCTTCAATAACCATAGATAAGGGAGAACACAGACTTGTTCCCACGGGGCTCTATCCGGAAATTCCATCAGGCTATGAAATCCAGGTGAGACCCCGGAGCGGACTCGCACTCAAGAAGGGTGTGACTGTCCTCAATACTCCCGGAACTGTCGACTCGGACTACAGGGGGGAGATAATGGTGAACATCATCAATCTCGGGGATGAGCCGTTCACAGTCAATGACGGTGACAGGATAGCCCAGATAATCGTCTCCCCGGTGATTCAGGCAGCCTTTGTAGAGACTGACAGTCTCAGCGAAACGGAACGCGGAGACGGCGGATTCGGTTCCACGGGAGTATAGCTTGTGGTCACGGGTAAAAGTTCCGTTCTTCTATCAAGATATGTGACAAAGGAATTTCTGAAGAATTTCATTGTCGCATTCCTCTTTTTCTTTGTAATCTTCTTCGTAAACTCCATACTCCTTCTTGTACAGAAGATACTTCTGAAGAACATATCCCTCTTTGAGATGGTCAGGATGGTTCTTCTCTATATGCCCCAGTTTCTCGTCTATACTTTCCCCTTTGCCACCCTCACGGCATCAAGTATGGTACTCGGTGACATGTCGTCCTCGAACGAACTATTGGCAATGCGGAGCCTCGGGCTATCAAGATTCCGTATCTACCTGCCGCTGATTGTAATCTCCATAATTCTATCCATCTGCACATTCCTCATTTCCGATATCCTCCAGCCCTATACGAGTGTAATCTACCGCGACAGGCTTGCCGTCCTTATGGCCGATATGCCGACGATGGAGATCGAGAGCAACGGCACCAACAGCATCGGAAACATCATACTATCGAACGGAAAGGCCGACGGAAATACGATCGAAGACATAGTTCTCTTCACCAAGGATGACAGTGACTACAACAAAACTGTCATCTCTAAAAAGGGTACAGTCGAAATAGTGGACCCCTACAATTACGTCTACTCCCTGACGCTGGAGAATCCCGAGCTTCTCATAAATGATATCTCCTCACCAGGGAACTATACATACTCGAAAAGCGAAGAGGCGGTATTCTATCTCGACTTCTCCTCCCAGATACCGTCCCTTACATCCACAAGCCCCGTGAATCTCTCCTCCAAGGATCTTATCGAAGTGATAGAGGAGAGGGACAAAAGACAGAAGAGCGACAGAGAAGAGTACTGGAATGAAATGGAAAACAACCTCATGAGGATAAGCAGCATTCTTAAAAAGGGAGGAGCATTATCGGAAGAAGAAAGCGACAGGATAAACGGATACTTCAGAAACATTTCATCCCTCGGAGATCTACCCGTCAACTTCTACGGGCAGTACTACAAGAGTGAACTTACAAAGAAGTTTGCACTATCTCTTGCGTGTTTCGTCTTTACGCTCCTGACTCTTCCTCTCTCGACAGTGAGAGTCAAGCACGGAAAGCTCACGGGATTCGCCATCGCCATCCTCATCGCAGTTGCCTACTGGTATATGCTATTTGCTTCGCAGCTTTTGATTTTCGACGTGACATTCAATCCCGCTCTTCTTATACTTGCACCTGATATCTTGATTGCAGTTCTTGCTTTGATACTCATATACAGAAACAGGACGGGAAGAAGTTGAAAACATTAGACAGATACATTATCTCATCAATATTGAAGACTGCCGTTCTCTCGACTCTTGTCTTCTCCTTCATCCTCGTCGGAATCGAACTCTTCCAGAAGATGGATTCAATCATAACGGGAGGAATAGCGTTCCATTCAGTCGCATTCTATGCGCTTCTGTCTCTTACGAAGTATTTCATAATGGTCTTTTCCATATCACTTCTCTTTGCAAACACCTATTTCCAGTCTTCATTGAGTGCCAACAACGAAAGGATAGCGCTTCTCAATGCAGGAATACACAAGTACAGAATACTCCGTCCCATTCTTCTCCTTGCACTGCTTCTGACACTCGTTACCTTTGCTCTCAACGAATCGGCATTCAAGGAGATCGACGCCCTCCGCACCCAGACGGGAGAGGAGCTCTTCGGAACGACATCGACCCAGGACTCGAGGAATATCGTGATAAGGGGCGAGAACGGCTACCTTGTCTACACAAAGAGATTCATCGAGAGTGAAAGCCGCCTCGTCTCTCCGGTTGTCGTAAAGGAGGAGGACGGAAAGTTCATGGAGAGAATCAGCGCGGAAAGCGGTGTATATACTTCCGGTCACTGGAAGTTCAATAACGTCACGCTCTATAAATCCGCCCCCGACGGCACGGCCTCTCTCGAGTACCTGGACTCCTTTGAAGTCGATGACCTTACAATATCACCAGAATACTTCAAGGCATCGAATATAAACATCGAGACGATGGACATCAGGACTGCATTCGAATACCTTGGAAATCTCAAAACGCAGCAGAAGGATACGTGGCAGGAGAAGTGCACCGATTACCTCAGAAGACTCTTCGAGCCGCTCTCGATTCTCCTCCTAATGGTAATATCGAGTCTTTTCGATTACTCGGTCAAGAAGAATGTACTCCTCTTTTCAATTGTAGAATCTCTCAGCGTTGCTGTGGTATATTATGTCTCCGATATGGTATTCTCCATATTTGCACACCAGGGAGCATTAAGCCCTTATCTGGCGGTTGTCTTTCCTGTGGTGTCTACAATTATCATAGCAATAGGAATCAATGCATTCGGAAGAAGGGTGTGATGGGAATTTATACTGAAATAAAGAGAAGCAGCGACAGCAGAGCACGTATAGGAATCGTGCATCTCCCTCACGGAGATGTGGAGACTCCGGCTTTCATGCCGGTAGGTACCAACGGTACAGTAAAGGGAATCTATCACGATACGATAAGAAAAATCGGATATAATCTGATTCTAGCCAATACCTATCATATTTATCTAAGGCCGGGTCTCGAGGTTCTGGAGTCCTACGGAGGCCTGCATAACTTCTCCTCCTGGGACGGGAATATCCTTACAGACAGCGGCGGCTTCCAGGTCTTCAGTCTCTCCGGACTGAGAAAGATTAAGGAGGAGGGTGTGACCTTCCAGAGCCATATCGACGGCTCGAGACATATATTCACACCCGAGAAGGTAGTCGACATCCAGCGCATAATCGGAAGTGATATCGCAATGTGTCTTGATGTCTGCACGCCCCCGAAAATCGACTACAGGGCCGCCAGGGAAGCCTGGAGAATAACAAAGCTCTGGGCTGAGAGAAGCCTCGAGGAGAAGAAGAAACTCTCCGAGAGCTTTCCGGGTAATCTCTTCGGAATCGTCCAGGGTAACTTCTATGAAGACCTCAGAAAAGAAAGTGCATTGACGATATCTGAAATGGATTTCCCGGGTGTCGCCATCGGAGGCTTATCGGTAGGGGAGACCTGGATGGAGTTCAGGGACATGCTCGCTTACACTGCTCAATACATAACTGAAGAGAAACCGAGATATGTAATGGGAATCGGAAGCCCCGATTATATTCTCTACTGCGTCGAGAACGGTATAGACCTCTTCGACTGCGTGCTTGCTACCCGTATTGCACGTAACGGTGCAGTCTTCACGGACGACGGCCTTCTGACTCTCAAAAAGGCACAATACAAAACAGACAAGGGACCGCTCCAGGAAGGGTGCACATGCACTGCATGCAGGGAGTACTCCCGCGGCTACATGCACCACCTCGTAAGGTGCAACGAGATGCTCGGCGGCATGCTTGCAACGGAGCATAACCTCCAGTACCTCCATGATTTCGTGGAGAGAATCAAGGACGCAATAAGGGAAGACAGATTCGAGGAATTCAAGAAGAATTACCTCATGCGGTATTACGGAAGGGAGGAGTAGGCGCTGCTACTCCTTCTTGATCAGGTAGAGTCCTCCGCTCTTATCGGGGTAGAGTTTCGAGTAGTCTTCGTTGAATGTTCCAAAGAGCTTTGTCACTCCTCCCTCAGTGAGATAGAGCCTTCCTGTCGTCGTCACTTCATATGTAACCGCAGCTTTCTCCCCGTTGAGAATATAGAGCCCGGCATTTGAAGACGAGAGCGTGATGGTGATTTCATCGAGACTGCTTTTGAATGATTTCGTCCCCTCTGAGAGGAAGAAGGAATAGAGAGTGTCGTTGACTGTTATACCTTCCTTCAGGAGTTCGTTTTTAACCCTTTCCGTGATGGAATCATCACTTACGATCCAGTCTCCGATATATGCGGCGTAGGTGACCGGTTCCTCATTTGCCGGCTCCTCGACGCTCTCGACAGGACTCTGGGCAGAGAGGGTGAATACAAAAAGCGTAAGTACAGTCAGTAAACATAGAATCTTCTTCATTGTATTATCTCCTTGTCGCGGATACTCCGAGAGCTTGTCTCGGGAGAGGAGCGACTAAATATCAAAGACATCAGCCGTCAGCAAACGCTGACAACTG
>CAVJJV010000052.1:0-5589 GCA_963650055.1 Comamonas kerstersii
TGACTGTTTATTAAGAATAGAGCTTCTCGTACTCCCTGAATTCTCCCAGTGTCATATTTGCCCTCTCGGCCGCATTTGCTTCCGAGATGAGCCCGTCTTTCATAATACCGAGAAGAGTCTTGATTATTCCCTCTTCTCTGCCTTCCTGTCTACCTTCTATTCTTCCTTCTTCTTTACACAACTCCATTGTTTCTGCTTCGTTGTATTCAGTTATACACATAAGCTCGACCTCCGCTTTATTCTTCATCAAAAACGGCTTTATAACAAAATCATCAGGCATTGCCTCAAGCGCAGCTGCCACCGCATCCTTTATATCCATCCCGTCCTCCATATTTTTTCTTGCCTCGTAGACGAACCACGAATATTCTCCAAGTGGTTTGCATTTCTCCAGGATATTCCTGTTTCTGCCGTAGTTGATGTTTATCAGGAGCACCTTGACCTCTATATATCCTTCCTTGCCGTTGATGAAGGCATCACTGAGTTTCAGCTCCTGTCTGTCCTCCGTCTCCCTGTCTCCGTTATAGAAGCATACGCACCTTGGGGCGGGAATCATCTGGAGCCTTGAGCTGTAGAGATGAAGTCTGTTCTTCTTTATGTATGAAGAGTAGGCCATGGATGTATAGAGAAAGCACCTGAGAGGCATATTGGGGTTGAATGATGACTGCTGTTCGAACATGCACATGACATCTGATATTAGGAATGAAACATCATTCTTCATCCCCAGATACAATGCGTCGTCAACTGTCGTCAGTATCATCTGTGACTCATCGGTGTAGTCGGTGTTGTTCACTGCATTGTAGAGGCTGAGTGCCCATGCTTTGTTTTCTTCTCTTCCGAAGATGAATCTGAATAATCTGTCTTTGTATTCTCTGTTGATTTCACCCATGGCATCAACCTCCTTTTCCTGGAAATAATGTTATGTCTTTTCTATACATATAATATCATAGGAAAAGGAATAAGAGGCAAGCTGTTTTCTTGATGACAAACGTGTGAAATTTGATGTGGAACATGGCGGGATGTTAAAAACCGGCTGATGTTCTCAACCGGTTCTATTCTATTCCAGTGACAGCAGCAGCGCCATCTTGAACTTTCCGTCAGCCCTGACACTGTGTCTTCCGTTCTTTGCAAAGCGGAAGTTTTCTCCCTCATTGATTGAGTATTCCTTTCCCTCGTACCCGATGACAGCTTTCCCCTCAAGAGCGAAGATAACGGCATCTCCGGGAGCTGCATGCTCCGAGAGGGCAGTCCCTTCGTCAAAGGCCATGACGACAAACTTCATCTTTGAGTTATGGATGACATCGATGTTTACGATACTGTCTTTTCTGTAGGGTACAAGGTTCTTGAGAGCAAAAACCTCTCCTTCTTTCACTTTTTCATTAACCATATTTTCACTCCCGAGGTCCACCTGGGTATAGACACTCTCTTCTTGGGCTTTTACTCCGAAGGTTACATCACTCTCTGTGATGATTCCATCTCCGCTTTCAAGTGTAACCGATGAGGAAGGAGTATAGAGTGAGATTTTCCCCGAGTGAACGATGATGAGCTTCCTGTCATGATAAAGCTCTGCACTTATATCTGTAGCCCTGCCGAGGGAGAAGAAGTAGACTTTTCCGTCCCTGCTTCCCTTTTGTGATATCGTCAAATCCTCGAGAGGAGGATTGTCTCTGACAATATTGAAAACTCCTTCCTTCATCATTTGAGTTCAGTCCTCGAGGATCTTTCCGTCAAGTGAGAACGTGACGACTCTCCAGGGGATGAACTTGCCGCTGTTTCTGAGCGCTGTGACTGCAGCATTCTCCAGACCTCCGCAGCACGGAACTTCCATCCTCAATACCGTAATCGATACTATATCATTATCGGCGATAATCCGGGTAAGCTTTTCCGAGTAGTCAACCCCGTCGAGCTTCGGGCAGCCGATAATCGTGACTTTTCCCTTCATGAAGTCTTCGTGGATGGATGCATAGGCATATGCCGTGCAGTCGGCAGCAATTAAAAGTTTCGCCCCCTGGAAGTACGGCGCATTGACAGGAACAAGCTTGATCTGACAGGGCCACTGCTGGAGCTGGGATTCTCTTTTTGTATTCTCTATTACGTTCTCTGATTTTTCCTCTCTCCTGAACTGGTGCATCTGATGTCCGGGGCATCCCGAGAAAACGGGTTTTGCCTGAGCCTTATTCTTTTTGTTCTCCTCGACAGCCTTCTCGTCATAGGCGAGAGTATCTTTTTCAATGAATGAGATAGCGCCTGCGGGGCAGGACGGGAGGCAGTCTCCCATGCCGTCGCAGTAGTCGTCCCGCATCAGTTTCGCCTTTCCGTCTACAATGGCGATAGCTCCCTCATGGCATGCATTTGCACAGAGTCCGCAGCCGTTGCATTTCTCCTCGTTTATCTCGATTATTCTTCTTTTCATTTCCTTTTTCTCCGTTTTCTGTTGTTTTTATATAGACATCATAGAATAATGGAGAGAGAGGAGTATGTGGTTATTACCACAGAAATGAAGGATTTATGATAATTTCATCCCCAGTTTTCAAAAATATTACACCTGAGGACTTCGATGAGTTCAAAAATATGCATGCCCTCTATAACCGTTCCTTCAGGAGGGGGGAGACCATT
This sequence comes from Comamonas kerstersii, assembly GCA_963650055.1. Taxonomy (GTDB): domain Bacteria; phylum Spirochaetota; class Spirochaetia; order Sphaerochaetales; family Sphaerochaetaceae; genus Ornithospirochaeta. The sequence continues at coordinate 2,614 of CAVJJV010000052.1, forward strand.
CTCCACTCCGGTGAGAGAACAGAGACGATAGGAATAGTTCAGAAAGGTAGTATCCTGATTGAGAACATCGACCCATGGGGAAACAGAAGCATCCTCAATGAAACGGGAGAAGGCTCCGTATTTGCAGAGAGCTATGCCCTCTCCGGGGAGCCTATGATGGTGGATGCCGTCAGCAATGTCGATTCCATTATCATCTTCATCAATATAAAGAGGCTCCTCGATACAAAGAACAGCAGCAGGGGGTGGTATGTGAAGCTTCTGAACAACCTTATCTCCGTCACAGCGGCAAAGAATATGGTGCTCTCGAACAGAATATTCTGCACAACTCCTAAGACGATAAGAGCGAGAATCCTCATGTATCTTTCAGGGGTATATAGAAAGAACAACAGAAGGGCGATCACCATCCCCTTCAACAGGGAGCAGATGGCCTCCTACCTGAATGTCGACCGCACGGCGCTCTCGAAGGAACTCGGGAGAATGAAAAGAGACGGTCTCATCGACTGGCATAAGAATTCATTCACCCTGATGACGCCGGATCCTGCATATGCAGATGACAGGGAGTCTGAATGGAGATGAAATGGAATGACGGGATAACCCGCTGCAGCTGGGTGGATCCGGAGAATATGAGGTACATACGCTACCATGACGAGGAATGGGGTGTTCCGGTCTTTGACGATATCAAACTCTTCGAGATGCTCATTCTCGAGTGCTTCCAGACAGGGCTTTCCTGGCAGTGCATACTCAATAAGCGTGATGCTTTCAGTACAGCCTTCGACAATTTCGACCCCGGGAGGATTTCCGCCTACAGTAATGATAAGATTGAAGCTTTGATGAATAATCCCGGCATAATACGCAACAGACTGAAGATAGAGGCTTCGGTAACCAATGCAGAGGTATTCACTCTTATCCAGAAGGAATACGGCTCATTCTCCGATTACCTCTGGCACTGGACAGACGGCAGGGTAATCTATGAAACGGGGCGTACAAGATCCGAGCTCTCGGATGTCATATCGAAGGATTTGAAAAAGAGGGGGATGAAGTTCACGGGTTCTACTGTCATCTACTCCTATTTGCAGGCCGTCGGTGTGATATATTCCCACCTTCCGGGATGCTTTCTTGCTGCATGCGGACGATGAAGAGGCGGGATACTTTTCCAGGAGAATAAGGGAGAACGGTCCGGAACAGGGATAAGTTTTCTCTATTAAGTCAAGGTAGCTGCAGAAAGGAAGTAGTTCACAAAACACTCCGATAGTTATAGCATTCACACCATGACGTTGACCGGTGTACTTATCAATGGAGGCGGAATCTTCATAGCGGGAGTCCTCGGGGCCTTGATCCGGAGGGGAATTCCGGAGAAGCTCAAAAACGGGCTTATGACAGGGCTCGGACTCTGCGTGCTCTATTCCGGGGCTGTAGGGTTCTCGGGTGAGACGAATCTTCTTGTATTGACATTTTCAGTCGCCCTCGGTGTGGTAATCGGAGAGATTCTTGATTTTGACAGGCTCTTCAACAGATTCGGTTCCTTTGTACAGAAGAAGGCTTTCATGAAAGACAACAGCTTCGCCGACGGTTTTGTGTCTGCAACGCTATTTGTCTGTGTAGGTGCGATGGCGATAGTCGGAGCGATAGAGAGCGGTACGAAGAATACATACAGCATATATCTTGCCAAATCATTCATAGACATTCTGATTGTCTTTCTGATGGCGACGACAAAAGGGCCCGGATGTGCTCTTGCGGGGGTAGTCTGCTTCATCTATGAGGCTCTCCTGACACTCTCGGCATCCTGGCTTGCCTCTGTCGTAAACGATACAGTCATAAATGAGATGTCGCAGGTGGGCTCCCTTCTTGTTGTGGCAATTTCCCTCAACCTCATGGGAATAACGAAGATAAAGATTGCGAATTTCATTCTTGCACCGTTCATGCCTGTGGTGATATACGAGGTGGGCTCTCTGTTCTAGGAGGAAGATATGAAGAATACAGTTGCACTTGCTGTGGAGAAGATGATTGCTTTTTACAATGGTAATACCAGAGATATCAACCACTTTCTCAAAGTCTGGTCATACGCCAGGACAATCGGGGAACACGAAGGCCTCGACATCCACACCCTCAGGATATTGGAGCTTACAGCCGTCGTACACGATATTTCATGCCCGCTCTGCCGTATCAAGTACGGAAATACCGACGGAAGACACCAGGAAGAGGAGAGTGCGGCGCTCGTCGGGGAGTTCTTCTCTGATTTTCCTCTCTCTGAAGAAGACAAGGCCCGTATCTGCTACATTGTCTCGCATCACCATACATATACAGATGTCGACGCAGTTGACTATCAGATACTCCTCGAGGCGGATTTTCTTGTCAATGCCGACGAAAACGGCCTGGACAGACAGCACATAGAGGCTTTCCGCCGTCAGGTGTTCCGTACTCAGGCAGGATGTCGAATCCTTGACAGTATATATCATCTTTGAGTGGAAACCTTTCGCAGAGAAACTACAGTATCAGGACCGGTTCTGTTTCTCTCTCTGGTTTTGTTCTGACTATCGGGAATTTTCTTTATGAAACAGCCCGTTCCTCCCGCTTCCGGCATGTTGCATAATACGGGGCCGGAAGATGGAGAGAATGAGAATCCGTCAAGTAGATATTTCAGGCTATCGTTCCCGCCCACAGCTCTTCAAGAAATTCCCTGTACGGCAGAATGAGGATATTGTTATCAAGAAGCTGTGGATATTCGTCCCTGGATACGATAATGTACTTTGCAATCAGACCTTCCTCCATGAGTGCTTTAAGTCCTTTCAGGTCCCTCGACGAGACATTTGAAGCTGATTTGACATCAATTGCAACTTTCTCCTTTACTATGAAGTCAACTTATTGTCCCGAGAGCGCATGCCAGTAGTTCAAACCTTCTTCTACACCGTTGTAGTCCAGCCAGGGTGTAGATAATTTTCTTCGGTAAAAGTCACTTCTTCGGAATTTTGAGAACTT
>CAVJJV010000053.1:0-2885 GCA_963650055.1 Comamonas kerstersii
GTGACGAAGAGGATAACATCTACATGGACGACAGGTACAAGAATGCACATAAGACTCACTACATCAGGGAAATCGGGAAGGATCTGAGGTATTACGGGGCAGTCAACGCCTCCCCCGGCACTGTCAGATTAAGCGTCAACAGCAACTCTCCGGAGAGAATACGGGACAGAATCATCACAGAATATATTCAAGGCGGAAGAAAATAATGCAGGAGGAAGGGAATCAGAGCTATACTTCTTCCATGGACCGCAGTCTCACCGGCAAGCTCATGCATATATTCGACCACACCACCGAGTGCTACAAGCTCTTCTGGTTCAAAGCCGTCCTGGAGAAGGCGGCGGAAGGAAGAAGCACTATCTCATATGAGGAAATCGTCGATGATATGATAACACGGGCATGGTATATGGTGGGCGAATACCACCTCTCCCTCGGGCCCAATGACGGCCTAGAGCAGCTGATTGAAAATCTCCAGCCACAGTCGAAACTCAAAAGCTCGGAGGAGAAGAAGAAGGTGCTTTCGTATCTCAGGGAGTGCAGAAGCCCCCGGTTGAAGAAGGAGAAGATGCGGCTCATCAGATTCGTCCCATACTGCATACTCTCCCCTTTCTTCCCTCCTTCCTCAAGACTCTCCACATACTCGGGAAGAGCCGCCGTTGAAATGATGAACGCCAACAGGGACACAATATACTCATTCTCCGAGTACAGAGGGCTGGAAACTACCATAACCATCAGGGACGGGTGGATGGAATATATGAGAGAAGAGTACCCCCTTCTTGAAAGCTGGGTCGACTACAACCTCATCAACTACCTGCAGAAGAGAAACCCCTCCGTTCCCGGAATTCCGAATAAGCTCTCCCCTCCCTCAAGGAGGAGTCTCCTTGATGTCTCACGATACTGGAAGGAGATAATCGCAATAGAGCCCGTGAGGGAAATCTATCTATCGACGACTCTCACCGGAGCCGACATATCGATTGACCACTTCGTTCCCTTCTCATATGTCTCGTGTGATGAATTCTGGAATCTCAGCCCTACAACGAGGAGCATAAACAGCAGCAAGAGCAACTGTCTCCCGTCCTGGGAGAGGTACTTCAGTTCCCTTGTCGACATCGAGTACCAGTCTTACTCCCTAATCCACAGGTATCCCGCGATAAGAGAGCTCTTCGAGAAGACGGCGAAGGAACACTTCTCCTCCCTCTCCATCAAGGAGAGACTCTACAACAGAGAAAACCTCTCGAAATCGGACTTCGGAGCAATACTGGAGGAAATACTCGAGCCGGAGTACAGGGCGGCGCTCAATTCAGGCTTCAGGCTCTGGCCGTAACGGAAGAGAAAATACAGCATCCGAATTAATTGTAAAAACATGTGTTGAATATTGTACACATACTTCAGCAGTGCTATTGTATATAAAATTATCGAAAGCCGATCCGCCTCAGATACCGCTGCAGACGGAAATGACTTTAAAGCGAGGGATAAATATGTTTTTCCAGATTTACGGATCAACCGCAGTGTACCAGCTCCTCGGTTTTCTTCTAGTCTTTACCGGACTTGTACTTGCCAATGAAATTGCACGCCGCACAAAAGCCGGCGGACTCTTCTGTTTCATTATTCTTCCGGCAGGACTTACAGTCTACTTCATTGCAATCGCCATCGGTGCAAAGTGCGGAGCAGCGTGGGCGCTCAACAACCAGACATATACGAATATGAACAGCTGGTTCCACTATGCAAAGCTCTACGCAGCAACCACAGGATGTATCGGCTTCATGATGCTCAAATACAAGTGGTCGATTGGAAAGACAGACTGGTTCAAGGCATTCCCGTTCGTCATCGTTGCAATCAACATCCTCATCGCAGTTGCAAGTGACTTCGAGTCCGGTATCAAGGGACTCATCGCCCTCAAGACATACGGCGACCGCTGGTGGCTCTCGAGTGAGAATGTATGGCTCTACGGCGGCTGGTGGAACTGGCTCAACGGTATTGCCGGCCTCATCAACATCTTCTGTATGACGGCATGGTGGGGAATCTACTCGTCAAAGGATCAGAAGGATATGCTCTGGCCCGATATGACATGGTGCTACATCCTTGCATATGACCTCTGGAACTTCGAGTACACATATAACTGCCTCCCGACCCATGCATGGTACTGCGGTCTGGCACTCCTCCTCGCTCCTACATTTGCAAACCACTTCTGGAACAAGGGCGGCTGGATCCAGAACAGAGCCAACACTCTTGCTCTCTGGTGTATGTTCGCACAGGTATTCCCGCTCTTCCAGGACAACAGCGTATTCACGGTAATCCCGTCGCTCTATAAAGACGGATACATGAATGCGGCTGTCCGTCCGACTTCGGCGGAGCCCAGAATGCAGGGCATCATCGCAGTCATAGCATTGATTGCAAACGTCCTCATTCTTGCAGCCATCATCAAGCGCTCCGTGGTCCAGAAGAAGAACCCCTACAAGGAGGAGATCTTCACCGACCAGAGAGACTTCCAGGAAGCAATGAGCAGAGCCTGATTATCTCTATAGAATTCTTAAATCCCCTTGAGACGGAGTGTCTTGAGGGGCTTTTCTTTCAGAGAGCGGAAAAGGAAGGAGACGCATAAAGAGGTGTCCGTATCTGCTTACAGGGGTAAACAGAAGCGGATTTCACCGCTCTTATATGCTTACATAAGAGTTCAGGGCCGTCGTGAACTACTCGGCAATTTAATTACCAAGCATCATGGTTGAGTTGCCTCACCATGGGTGCATCCACACTCACCTCTACCGCTATCGCTAGACGGCTACTTTGTATACATACGGCATCGCTATGTCTGCCATCTGTATTGTCTTACCTGTCCTCTGCCTGTATAGGCGGAGGATGTTGTATGCCCCGACCGCATCGGCATTCCA
>CAVJJV010000054.1:0-3015 GCA_963650055.1 Comamonas kerstersii
GTCCATAAACAATACCGTTCTCCGCAGGGAGCTCAACGGCCGTGCCTACTCGAGCGACCCCGATGTCTTCTTCCTCAGGGATGAAAACTGCAGATTGACGGAAGAAGAGAAACAGACCCTTTCCACAGTTGATGCGCTCCTCGGCAGCGTCTTCCTCACTTCCGATATGCCTTCCCGCTACACGGAGAGCCGGAAGGAGGAGTACAGAAAGCTCAGAGCGCTCTTTGAAAGGGCGGAGAATATTGAAGTTAATCAGGAAAACAACTTGGTAACAATCAGATATTCCCTCGACGGAGAACAAAAGCAATTCACCTTCCGGATGAAATAGACTTTATTCCTCTTTCTCCCTCTCACTGAGCTTGAGCGAGAGCTTCTCCACCTCAGGGTAGAGGAGCCTGGCCGATACGGAAGCGGTGATTATCTTGACTGCATCTCCGAGAATGAATGGGAGAAGGCCTACAGTGAAGGCCTTCGCCCATGTTGTGGAGAGGTTAATCTTGAGCCATGGTATTCCCACAAGGTATGTCAGAACTTCCATTACAAGAGAGACAAGAAGATTGTAGAGAACAGAGTCATGTTTTCTTCTTGAAAGAAGAGCACCGACTAAGGCTGCGATGAGAAAGCCTAAGATGAATCCCCCCGTCGGTGATATGAGAGCTCCGATGCCGCCGCCCGAGGTGAATACCGGAAGCCCGATAAGCCCCAGGACGATATAGATGAGAACTGCAAGAAATGCATTCAAGGGCGGGAGCAGCAGTCCCGTCAGAAAGACAAAGAGCGTCTGCAGCGTCATGGCTACAGGAACCATCGGAATGCGGATGAATGTGCCTGAGGCGATGAGAGCCGCGAAAAGAGAAGTTAATAGAGCCATAAGGGGAGAATATGAGAAAGGCGGAAAGTCAGTCAACTACTTTACAAAGTATGGTTTACTAACTACCATCTCTCCATGGACACCAAATACACTATTCTTTCCATTCTTGAAGAACATTCTCCTGAATTCGTCAGCGGAGGGAGTCTCGGCAGCGAGCTCTCCATCACCCGTACGGCAGTCAACAAGGCGGTGAAGAGCCTTATTAAGAAAGGCTATGAGATAGAGGGAAAGAAACATTACGGCTACAGACTCGTCTCCACGGATGTCGACATCCTCAACAGGGAGACTCTCCTCTCTGCATTCTCTTCAAGCGGTATCGGGGTATATTATCTCGATTCCACGGAGTCTACGAACAGGGATGCCAAGGCGATAGCAACAGAAGGGGTGGAACTGCCGTATGTGGTTGCGTCATCCGTGCAGACCGGAGGACGTGGAAGACTCGGACGGAGCTTCGAGTCCCCCTCGGGAGGAGTCTATTTTTCGCTAGTCATGGACGGAAAGTCCCTGAAGTCTCCCGATCTTATAACGATAGCCTCTGCCGTTGCTGTGAGTGAAGTAATGGAGAGACTGACCGGGATAGAGACATCCATCAAATGGGTCAATGATATATACATAAGAGGAAAAAAGGCAGTCGGTATTCTCACCGAAGGCATAATAAACATGGAGGAGAACAGACTCGATAAGGTTGTAATCGGGTGCGGTATAAACCTCAAGACAAAAGAGAGTGACCTTTCCGGGAGCGTGAGGGATATAGCAACGTCGTTCTATCCAGACGGGAGAAGCAGCGTCTCGAGGGCTACTGTCATAGCAGAGTGTGCAAAGAGAATAGTTGAGATTCAGAAGGAGGATTTTCTTCCCCGCTACAAAGCGAAGTGTTTTGTACTTTCAAGGAAAATCTATGTCGTCAAAGGGGAGACGAGAACTCCAGCCGCTGCCGTTGATCTTGACAGCTCGGGACACCTTATCGTCGAGTACGAAGACGGGAGAAGAGATGCCCTTTCCTCGGGAGAGATAAGCATAAGACTTTGATATAACTCACTCTGCATCATTCATCTATCCTGTATATGCGCAGCCGTAATAAGGAGAAAAACCGATGCAGAAAACAAATTCAGATATGCTGTTTTCCGACTACTACAGAAACTGGATCAGCATCTACAAGGAGGGAGCAGTAAGAGATGTCACCCTCAATAAGTACAGAAACAGTCTCGCCTGGATAGAAAAGCTTGCCCCTGAGCTGAAGCTGGGGGAAATCAACAGGCTTACCTACCAGAAACTCATCAATGATTATGCACTCCATCATGAAAGACAGACCACGATGGATTTCCATCATCAGCTCAAGGGCTCCGTCCTTGATGCTGTGGATGAAGGCTTCATTGAAAGAGATCCTACGAGGAAGGTAATCATAAAGGGAAAAACATCGGGAGAGAAAAAAGTCAAGTTCATCAATCAGTTCGAGCTCCATAAGCTCCTTTCCGGCCTCAAGCTTACAAATGCCATAAGCTGGGACTGGTTGATACTCCTGGTGGCCAAGACTGGAATCAGATTCTCGGAGGCACTGGGGATAACCCCGAAGGACTTTGACCTCAACCGCCAGCAGCTTTCAATCTCGAAAACCTGGAATTACAAGGGAGGCGGAGGCTTTGTCTCGACAAAGAATAAATCCTCTGTCAGGAAGGTTCAGCTCGACTGGCAGCTGGTAATCCAGTTTTCCGCCCTCATCAAGGATCTCCCGGAAGACAAGCCGATATTCGCCGTAAAGGGCAAGGTCTACAATTCGACAGCCAACGGCGTGCTTGCCAGACACTGCCGTAAGAACGATATCCCGGTGATTACCGTCCACGGGCTGAGACACACACATGCTTCTCTCCTGCTTTTTGCAGGAGTATCGATAGCGAGTGTAGCAAAGAGACTGGGGCATGCAAGCATGACGACAACCTGTCAAAGCTCACTATTTTTGTCCATAAACTGCTAACTAATTTTGTCCACAACAGTCGCCCTAAAGCCAATATCTCTCCATTTTTGTCTTTGTTTGAGGCTTTTAAAGCTTACACTGCATTTTCTCCTGCCAAAATCAAGATGTCTTTGCTATCTAATTTTGTCCGTGCCTGCTAACAATCTTGTCCATTTGTACTCCGCATAAGAAA
>CAVJJV010000055.1:0-6834 GCA_963650055.1 Comamonas kerstersii
GAGGATGCTTCTGGGATTCCTGGTTCTTCTCCCGCTCTATATAAAACACAGCAGGAAAAGTGAGAAAGAAGAGAAGAAATCTCTCCTCAGGGACGGAATGATATGCGGCATCCTCCTATTTCTTGCCTCATACTTCCAGCAGAAGGGAATAGAGTACACAACGGCAGGAAAGGCAGGATTCATCACATCGCTCTATATATTGATAGTTCCGGTAATTTCTCTCTTCTCAGGAAAGAAAAACTCTCCCCGGACATGGATATGTGTCTTCACAGGACTTCTCGGCGCCTTTCTTCTCTCCATCAACGGGAAAAGCGGTATAAACAGAGGAGACGGACTTGTCTTCATCTCGGCTTTTCTCTTCTCACTCCATGTCATCTTCATAGACAGGGTATCGAAGAATCATGACGGTGTTAGCCTCTCGACTATCCAGTTTCTATGTGCAGGTCTCATTGCTTTAGTTCTTTCTCTCTTTTTTGAAGACAACACCATTCATGATGTCAAAGCAGCCGCCGTCCCTGTATTATATGGAGGAATAGGGTCCTGCGGTATTGCCTATACCCTTCAGATCATCGGACAGAAATATACTCCCCCTACCCGCGCCGCACTGATTCTCTCCCTCGAGAGCGTCTTCTCGGCACTTGGAGGCGCATTGATTCTAAGTGAAAGAATGAGCACAAAGGAACTTACCGGGTGTCTTATCCTCTTCCTGTCCGTAATTATTGCTGAGCTTCCGGATAAGAGAGAAGAAACACGGTGATGCAGTATCAGCGGAGAGTAACGTATGTCTTACCCATCCCGCCGTCTTCCGGGAGGGCGAAACGGAAGGACTCGACGTACTTCGATTTTCTAAGATAGACGCTCACTCCAGTCTGGAGTATTCCGTCTCCGTAGCCGTGGATAATCGAGAATGTCTTGAGTCCGGAGAGAATCGCCGCCTCAATCTGGTCGTCAAGAGCCCTCTCTGTCTCTTGTAGTGTAAGCCCCCTTACATCGAGAACGAACTTCGCCTTCTTCCCTGCCGACGAAAAGTGTGATACATCGGCCTTGATGACAACAGGCTCCGCGTGGATGAGATTCTTCATCTTTACTTTCATCTTCAATCCGTTTTCAAAGAGCACAGCGGCATTTCTTTCGTCCTCTACAGAGACTATTCTGCCGCGTGTCCTGCTGCTTCCGTAGAGAACATCATCGCCCGGGGAGAACGAAGTGTTGTCATATTCTCTATCTTCCTCGTTCTCCTTCTTCTCGATATCGAGTGTAACTTCCTTCTCCTTCTTCTCGAGTTTATTGATGAATGCCTTCACATTCTTCGTCTTCTCTCTTGTGAGCTCTCCCGTCTTCACATCCATTACAAGTTTCTCGAGTTCCCGACGAGTATCCCTCATGAAGGAACTCAGATCCTTCAGCCCGTTCTTCTCTGCCTCGAGAAGAGCTTTTTTAAGTTCCTCCTCGTCTTTGCAGAGCTGCTTCTTTTCGTCCTCGAGTGTTCTTCTCTCTATTTCAAGGGAAGAAATCTTTCTGTCGAGTGTACGTGATTTAGATAAAAGCGACGTGATAATCGAGGATGCAGTGGTGCTCTCCGCCTTCATATTGGCCTTTGCATCCTCGATTACCGTCTGCGGGATATGGGCTCTCAAGGCGGTACTCAGCGCATGGCTGTCACCGGGAATTCCCTCGAGAACCCTGTATGTCGGCCTGTTTGATTTAAGATCGAACTCCATGCCGGCATTAATCATATCTTTTTCCGTATATGCATAGGCTTTGACCTGATTGTAGTGTGATGTACAGACAGTAAGAGAAGCCTTACCCGAAAGATGCTTCAATATTGCAAGAGAGAGTGCCGCACCCTCCTCGGGGTCGGTACCGGAGCCGAGTTCGTCGAGTATTACGAGGGATGACGGTGTCACAGAACGCATTATCGAGGCGATATTCGACATATGGGATGAGAATGTGGATTCTTCATTCTCTATGCTCTGGCCGTCTCCGATATCTGTAAAGACAGAATCAAAATAGGGAAGGACAGAAAGCTCGGAGGCCGGGATGAAGGTTGAAATCTGATTGAGAAGAGAGAATAGCGCAAGAGTCTTCATCGTAACGCTCTTTCCGCCGCAGTTTGCACCCGAGAGCACAAGGCACTTCATGCCGGATGGTATATGAAGAGTCACTGGAACCGCCTTCGCCCCGAGAAGAGGATGAACGGCATTTATGAGATTCACCTCCTCTCCCCGCTTTATATGACTGCACCTGTTCCTCTTCGCCCAGAGAGCAAAGACGTAGTGAAAATTGAATACCTTCACATACTCTGTCATATCCTCGAGAAACGGAACTACCGCTCGCACACGCTCCGAGAGTTCATGCATTATTTTGATCTTCTCCTGCCGTATAGCCTCCTCGGCAAGAACGACTCTGTTGTTCAAGTCTACAAGTTCAAACGGCTCGACGAATGTGGTGTTACCCGACTGCGAGGTACCAGAGACATAGTACTCCCCCTGTTTTTTGTCTTTCGTATATACAGGAATTACTACTCTCTCGTTACGGAATACGGGGTTCTCGTTCTGCACCACCGCCCTGTTTTCCTGAATATAGGAGACGGAGAAGCGGTAACGCTCGGCCCTGACTTCGTCCCTCTTTCTGACGAGGGCCTTGAGCCGGGGATGCTCGAGGTTGACAGAGCCCTCATAGTCGAGGGAGAAGAGGATATCATCCTTCAATTCTTCGAGAGAGGATGTGATGAGATCATCCTTTTCATCAAAGTGCAGCAAAAGAAATAGAGAAGAGAGAAACTCACCGCAGGCATATATCAAAGAGCCGTCAATATCCCTATGGGACTGCTTGACGTGAAGAAACATCTTTGAAAGCGATGGAAACTTCTCAAGTGGAGCGGAAGACTCGAGCTTATTCATTATCTCGTCTATTCTGATATAGCGGGAGTTGAGTACCTCCTCATCGTCCGTAATCAGATCCGGTGTTATATATGCCTTTCCCTCATCAGAGAGTGAGTATGATTTTATATCATCAAGAATGACATCAAGCTCGGTATCCCTTATCGTTCTCTTTCTCATTTCCTGTTCCTCTCGTAGCGCGGTCTTATGAGAGAGACACTTTCAAGGGTCTTGAGATAGCTCAGGTACCTGTCCTCATTGATGAGCCCCTCATCGAGAAGGGACGGCACTACACAGCCATCCTCCCCCCTGTGAAGGCAGCCGGGGTATGCACAGTCAAGATTACTGAACTCGACAAACGAATCACGTATGAGCCTTGTGTCTTCAACGGGGACCTGTATCTCCCTGACTCCGGGAGTGTCGATTATACTATACCCTCCGCAGTCGATGAGAATGGAGTGGTTTGTTGTATGGCGTCCCCTGTTGTATTTCCGCGAGAGCTCGTTCGTTCTCTGGCTCGACCCAGTGAGAGTATTGATCAATGTCGATTTCCCGACACCGCTCTGACCGACGAAGGCTGTAGTCTTTCCCTCCAGCATCTCTCTTAGTCTCTCTATCCCCTGTCCGTCTTCACTCGATACTGCAATGCATCTGTATCCGAGCGTTTTATAGAGCTCGTAGCGTTCCTTCTCGTCTTCAGTCAGGCCGTAATCTATCTTATTGAGAACAAGAAGGATTTCCGAGTTGAAGCAGCAGGCAATCGCCCTGTCGACGAAACGGGGTCTGAATGGAGGAGAAAGAGCCGAAAAGACTATCGCCGTCATATCCTGGTTGGCACATATCGTCTGATTGGTATCCTCCTTGAAGTTATAGCGGACAAAGCAGCTCTTCCTCTCCTCTCTCCCGACAATTAATGCCTCGTTTGAACTGTACGGGACGGCCTCGACATAGTCGCCGGCGACAACAGGGTTATATTCCCCCTCGCTGTCCCTGAGCTTTTTTCCCTTGATTCTGAGCGTGTAGACCTCCCCAGCGGGAGAGAGTGCCGTATATATGTTGTTTATAGATTTTGTTATATGGAATCTCATGAAAGTGTGAGCCCTTCCTTCTCCATTACCGCTTTAAACCTCTCCGGGGGATCTGTTCTGAAGACCATTCTCTCACCCGTGGATGGATGAGTAAAGACAATCTTCTCAGCGTGGAGCATCAAAGTCGCATCCCTGTAGCGGGAATCGGGACGGGAATATACCGGGTCCCCGAGTACAGGGTGTCCTATTGAGGAGAGATGAACCCTTATCTGGTGGGTGCGCCCTGTATAGATTCTCACTCTCAGGAGGGCGTAATTCATATTCCCGGAAAGTACCCTGTACTTCGTGAGAGCATCCTTTCCTTCACTCTTGTTCTCCGTTACCGTGTATCTCTTTCTGTTGTTCCTGTCCCTGACGATACGGGATGAAATATAATCCTCATCCCTTGTAAAGAAACCTTTTGCTATTGCAAGGTAATACTTCTCGTTGGTATGCTCTGCAAACTGGGAGGAGAGAGAAATGTGTGCCTCCCTAGTCTTTGCTATGACCATTATTCCCGAGGTGTCCTTATCGAGCCTGTGCACGATGCCGGGACGGGTATCGTCATCGGATGTGGAGAAATCATCACCGTAGAGATATAAAAGTGCATTGGCAACGGTACCTCTTGAGTTTCCCGCCCCCGGATGTACAGTCATCCCCTGCGCCTTGTTTATTACAAGTAAATCATCGTCTTCATATATCACATCGAGCGGGATGTTCTCGCTGACAAGGCCGTCGAAGAGCTCTTCTGTGTATTTGATCTCCACACTGTCGCCGGCTTTCACCAAAGATGACTTCTTACCCTTTCTCCCGTTTATCGTAATCAATATCGAATCAGAAGAGAAGACACTTCTCGCTATTCCCAGCACGGGGGGAGCTATCCTGTCCACCCTGCCTTCCGCGGGTGATATGAATGAGTATTCATGATCTTTTGTCAATTCTGTACTCTTCCTATTATCCAGTCCAGAGTTGCAACGAAAAGACTGAGTCCCGATGCCGCTCCTATTGTGATAAGCGCATCAGCCTCCGTTGATGTACTCTTGATTACATTGATGCTCTTGAGTCCCGTCATGCATAGTCCCGCTATGGGGATGGTGAATACATAGGATCCGAAAAAGAGTGTCTCGGCGCGTCTTATTTCATTCGTCCAGATTGGAAACTCATCCTCTGAATAATCCTCGTACTCATACTTGAGTGTCGAATGGGTAAGTGTTTCAGCAGAAAGAGTAGATAAAGAGATGAGTATGATTGAAAGAAAAACAAGAAATCTCTTCATCCTCTCGCCCCGAAAACTGCACTCCCGATTCTGACTTCCGTCGAACCGCACTCTATTGCATCCATCCAGTCTCCACTCATTCCCATAGAGAGAACACTCAATTCCATTGTCCGCTTTATCTCATCGAATAGTGACTTCGTATAGAGGAATGCCTCCCTGTTCTTTTCCCTGTCTCCCCCGAGAGGTCCCACCGTCATCAGCCCCAGGAGCCTCACGTTCTTCATATCGGGAAGAAGAGCGAGAGCCGAAAAGAGCTCACAATGAGTCCTGAAGCCAGACTTCTGCGCCTCGCCGGAGGAATTGACTTCAAAAAGGATGTCCATCGTCTTTCCGATTGCGCCGCATTCGGAGTTGATTTTCTCCAACAGCGGAATGGAATCGACACTCTCTATGCGGTCGACAAGTTTAACGGCCTTTTTCACCTTGTTTCTCTGAAGCTGCCCGATTAAAAACACCTTCATGCCTTCGGGGCGAACAAGGGGGAATTTAGCCTCAATCTCCTGAACCCTGTTCTCTCCGAAGAGCCGCGCCCCGTCATTATATGCAGAGAGTATATCCTCATAAGGCTTTGTCTTGCTGACACAAAGGAGGGTGACGTTTTCATTCATGCTCTTTACTTTGTTATATACAGTTTTATACTCCGTCATTTCTCTTCCCTGTTTCTCAACTCTTTTCCGGCATTCTTCAGCCTCTCGCCGTACGCCTTCACAGCTTCCTTCTTCTCCTCTGCCCAAAGCTGCATTCTGCCAAGCTGCTGTCTCAGTTCATCCTTCTTTGCAGTTGCATTCGGGAATGCAGAAAGAATATGTCTGTACTGGAGACCGAATCTGTTCTTTCTCTCTTCGTCCTCACCCGCCATCCTTTCTCTGTAGGCCATCTGAGCTTCAAGTTTGCCCTCTCTGGCATATTCTCTCGCCTTCTCCTCGATCTCGTGTGCCTTCGCAACTGCTTCCTTGAGAGCCTTCTTGAATGCACTCATCTTGATTACCGAGAGCGTGAGGTCGACTGCAAAGAGAATACGGAGCACATCAGCGAGGTAGTATTGTACGATTTCAGGTATCATATTGATGAAGAGTGTTATATAAGGCTGGATAAGATATACAAGAGCAACACTCATCACACCGAAGAGCGTGGAGTTCAGAAGGCATACTCTGCCGTTTATGTTCCCGAAGTGCTTCGAGTAATCCCAGAGCTTGATGGAGAATATCTTCTCCAGTCCCCATGAACCTATATACTCTACTATGCTTGTGAGAATCATACCGAGAATGAAGACAAGCACGGGGTAAGCCTTGAGCGGGATAAGGGTAATATTTACAATGAGGCCGCCGAACCCGTATATCGGAAGCCATGGGCCGTACAGAAATCCCCTGTTTACAAGCTTACGCTGCCCTATCGAGCAGTAGATGACTTCACATATATATCCGATGAATGCATAGATGACAAATGTCAGAGTATAAAGGGTAAGGAATCCGTCTTTCATATATACCTCGTTGATAGCATAATGAATTATCGGGAATTAGTCGATAAAAAAAACCAGGGACTGAACCTGGTAACAGTGGAGGATACAAGGATTGAACTTGTGACATCCTGCTTGTAAGGCAGGCGCTCT
>CAVJJV010000056.1:0-5118 GCA_963650055.1 Comamonas kerstersii
TCCCGTAGGAATGTACGGAGAGCTTGTAAGGATGAATAAAAGCGGTTCTCTCTCCTTTAAAGATATTACAACAGTCAACCTTGACGAATACTATCCGATAAAGCCGGAGAATGATCAGTCATACCGCTGGTTCATGGATAACAATCTCTTCAATCATGTGGATATAGACAAGTCGAGGACCCATCTCCTCTCTGGTACGGCAGAGGACCCGGAGAAGGAGTGCAGCGACTATGAGACTCTTATAGAGAGACTTGGAGGAATAGACCTCCAGGTACTCGGAATAGGACGCAACGGCCACATAGGATTCAATGAACCCGGCTCTTTCCTCTATCCGCATACACATAAGACGGATCTTACGGAGAATACGATATCGGCAAACAGCCGCTTCTTCGACACCATTGATTCTGTTCCACGCCATGCCCTTACAATGGGAATCGGAACGATACTCAATGCCTCGAAGATAATCATCCTCGCTTCAGGCCGCGAGAAGAAGGATGCCGTGAAGAGGATGCTCAGCGATACAATCGACACAATGTGCCCGGCGACTCTTCTCTCCCTCCATAAGGATGTCACGGCCATCGTAACGGAGGATACACTCTGATATGAGAATTACAGGCTGCAGAATTGTTCTTCCCGATACTGTTCTCGATAATGCTTCGATGGTTATAGAGAACGGAAAGATTGCAGAAATTCTTTCTCATTCTCTCGATAATGCCGACCTCGACCTCGGCGGCAGACTCCTCGCTCCCGGGTGTGTGGATCTTCATACCCACGGCTCGGGAGGTTTCGATTTCATGGACGGGGATGAGGATGCCATACACGGTGCGGCGGGTGGACTAGCAGAATACGGGACGACTTCGGCTCTTGCAACGACACTCACATCCTCCAATGAAGAGCTCTTCACCTTCTTCGACAACTTTGAAAAAGCTAAGAAGTGCAGAAGAGAAAACGAAGCAAAGCTGATGGGAGTACACCTCGAGGGGCCTTACTTCAATTTCGATATGAAGGGAGCCCAGGACCCGAGGTACATCAGAAAACCCGAGAAGGATGACTACAAGGAGATTATCAGGAGGTCTCACGGTAATATAAAGAGATGGTCTGTCGCACCTGAACTCGAGGGAGCGATGGAGTTTATAAAATATGTCTCTTCTTCCGGGATAATCGTATCGGGGGGACATACCAAGGCGGACTTCAGGACAATTGAAAAGGCCGTGGGTAACGGAATGACGATGCTTACCCATTACTATTCCGCCATGTCGAGCATGACGAAGAACCACTCGTGGAAGATTCTTGGGGCTACGGAGGCCGGTTTCTACTTCGACGAGCTTACCGTCGAGTTGATATGTGACGGCTGTCATCTCCCGGAGGACCTTTTGAAGCTTATCTTCAAATTGAAAAGACACGATAGAATCATCGCCATCTCCGACAGTATGAGAGCTGCAGGATTCACTGGAGGCAAATCAATACTGGGACCGAAGAACAACGGCACGGATGTAGTTGTAAAAGACGGGGTGGCATACCTGGCGGATTTCAGCTGCTTTGCCGGCTCCGTCGCAACGGGGATAAGACTTGTCAGGACTCTCAGGACCCTTCTGGGTCTGGACTGGCCGGAAATTTTCAGCTTTACCTCCCTCCAGCCTGCAGCTTTGATAAACGAGGACGGGAGAATCGGCTCACTTGCTCCCGGTAAGGATGCGGACTTCATGATTCTTGATGATGAATGTAATCTCCACGGTGTCTATATTTCAGGTATAAAGGTCAATTGATATGCTCGTATTCGATATTCTTGATAAACTGGAAAACTATGCTTCGATAATCCCCCATATGGATATTGTCATCGATGTCATGGACCATTCGAGGCCCTACGACGACAAGGTGGGAGAGTACAGGTGCTCCGACGATGTGAAGTACGTTGTATCGGCACACCTCTCGAGGGAGAATGGATTCGAGGGGGAGAACTGGCCGGGGCACACAATTCTCGAAATATGCCTCGAGGGCGACGAGATAGTCTCCATTTCCGGCTCCGTCTTCCGTCTCGCCCCCGGAAGATTCATCGTCTATGACGGGAATGAAAAGATAACAAGGGGGATAGCGTCCTCCCTTCCATCGGCATTCAAGACGGTGAGGTTTATTCTATAGAATTTGCCTGAGGGCAATATCATAGACGAAGATAACCGACGGCGGGAATTCGGATGACCATACGTTGTCCGGTGCCAACCGGGGCGGAATGAATATCCTCCAAGCTTCTCCCGTGTGCATTTTCACCAGTGCACTCTGTACTCCCGCTTCCAAGTCGATTGCAGATACCTCCTTCTCTACATCTGCATCGACTATATCGAGCTCTGAGGTATCGTATGAGAGGATGTATGTGTTGTAGTCCAGAATCACCCGGTCGTACTGTGTCGGGGATGGCCCGGTTGTTTCGTCCCTCTCAAGGAGCATCATCTGGACGCCGTTATCGAGAGTAACGACATCCTCCTTCTCTCTGTTCTTCTCGAGAAAGCTCACTGCCTTTTCATTGTTCAAAACGGATTCTTCATCCCGCTTTCTGTAGTACTCTTCAGCTTCATGAATGATATATTCTTCTCTTATTCTCTCTCTTTCCTCTTCTCCAGGAGGAGAGGCTCTGAAGTAGTATGTGTCGAAGAGCCCGGCAAGAAGGGGGATGATCAGGAGTTCATCTCCTCTCTCGATATTCTCCCTCATGATATCCCGGCCGAGAGCATAGCTGAACGCTCTTCTCATATCAGGGGGAAAGGGGAGGGCGCAGAGGTCAGAGAGCGTCTCCGGCCTTTTTTCATACATTCTGCCTATTAAAGAGGAGGGATCCGAGTTCAAGAGTTCATACAATTCAAGGATAGTAAAGAACCTTGAATATGTTATCCCGAGAGTTGCATCGTACATTCCGAGGGCAAGATACGGGATGGAGGGAGAGTATTTTCCGCTCTCTATATTCTCCATGAGTGTAACGCCGTAGAGGTAGCTGAAGGCAGAGGAGATATCACAGTCGTCTTCCAGCATGATGACAGCGGAAATAGAATCCACCCCGCCTGAATCAAATGACGGGGTGTGAGTCTCGTCTCTTTCATTAGTTGTTGTACACGATGAAAGCAGAAGAGATACGACAATGAAGGCTGAGATGAACTTTTTCATTGTGTTGGAAGAATCAATTCTTCTTTTCTAGTAGTTCCTTGATATCTCTCAGGAGGATGACGGTTTCCTTCTTTCTTGTCTCCTCTTCGTCTCTCTTCGCTTCAAGGAGAACTTTTGCCTCTTCTTCTTTCTTCTTTGCTTCTTCCGCTGCCTTCACCTTTGCTTCCTCGTCCTCCTTGACTGCTTTTTCCCTGAGTCTGTTTACACCTCTTATGATCAGGAAGAGCACAAGAGCGGTAAGAAGGAACTGTACGATACTCTGGATGAGAACACCGTAACGGATGGCAACTTCGGCTGTGCCATCCGCTGCAGGAACGAGAACGATTCTGAGATCTGCAAAATCAATCTTACCGATCAATAAGCCGATGACAGGATTTATGATATCCTGGACAACTGATGTGACTATCTGTGTAAATGCACCGCCGACTACGATACCGACAGCCATGTCGAGGACGTTGCCGCGCATGACGAAGGTCTTGAATTCAGAAAAAAATGTTGATTTTTTACCTTTTGACATAATCTTCTCCTTCCCTGAATTCTAATTAGAGACGCCCTGTTTGTTAATGGTTTCAAACAAAAAAAAGAGGTAAACAGTTACGTCTACCTCCTGATTGACTGAGTCTCCTCAGTTTTCAGCTGTCTCAATACCTTTGAGTGTGATGTGGAAGATGAGAAGAGAGTTGGGCTCGATTGAGCTTGCGCCGTTCTCACCGTAGCCGTAATCGGGGTGGATGTAGACGACAGCCTCATCTCCGACATGCATGTACGTTACAGCTTCGACGAATCCCGGAATAAGGGAAGTGAGGGGGAATGAAATATCCTCTCCGCTGTCGACTGCAGTGCCGTCGAGAAGGGTGAGCTCGTAGTCGACGAGGACGGTATCTGTTTCAGATGGCACTGCTCCCGGCTCCTCATCCGAGGAAATCATCTCCAAGAGGTCTCCGCTCGGAAGGACGACAACTCCTTCTGTCTCTTTATATGACTCGAGGAACTCTTCGGCCTCCTTCAGGTTCTCCTCCCTGAGTGCGGCGATGTATTCCTCGTACTCTGCATTGAGAATGTCGGCATATTCATTGATTGCGCTTTCCATCTCTTCTGTTGTCATGTATTGAGGCTCATCAAGGTAGAGTGCCTCTGCCGCCCCCTGGAGGAACTCGTCAAGGGAAATATCGAGTCCGTTCATCCAGTAGTACTGGACTGTGATCATCATGGCATAGGAGTATGAGAACTGGCCGACAAGAGTGTCGGGAGCCGTAAGGGCATCCAGGTCTTCTCTTGAGAGGAGAGCGCCGACTTCAGATGTCAGACCGGCGTTGTAGAAGTTGTTGATGTAATCATTATAGTAGGACTCCATATCCTCCGGTGCGATTAAAAAACTTCCGGAGAAATAGTTGTATCCGTCGATTATTCCCTTCAGCCAGTATGCGCCTTCAAGCGATACGTTCTGGCTTAGAAGAGACGATGTAATCATATAGCCGTATGCATAGCTGAAGCGTGACTCGAGGCTCTCCGTGGCGACTGTAGCATAGCCGGGTACGGAAAGAGTTGAGCCCGCCACAAGGATGGGCTCGTCATCTGTCAGAGCAAGAGCATCGTCAGTAACGAGAGACGCTGTATACACAGGGAGAACTCCCTGTTTCTGGAGAGCAGGAATTTTCTCTGCAGCACCCTGGGCCGCAAGAGGGGCGAGTGCGAGAACAGCAATCAAAACTACAAAAATCAATTTAGTTGTGCGCATTTAAATTGTTCCTTATTTCATATAAGTTAATCAAAGTGGTAATCATGGTCAATGAAGACCGTCCCCGGAGAAATGGAGATTGGGTGAAGTTGATTTTCTTCTACACTTGACGCTGTTTCTTCTTTTGTCTATTCTGTTCAGGTTAATTAACAATTTAAGGAGTAAGACATGTCCAAAGCACATAGAGGAAGCGGCATCAGAGATCAGTTCAACAATGGAAGAGGCGA
>CAVJJV010000057.1:0-4968 GCA_963650055.1 Comamonas kerstersii
GTCATCGAATTCATAGGAGTCTGAAAGAGTAACGGTTATGGTCCTCCCTTCAAGGGGAAGGGTTCCGTGGATTACCTCGAAGTCTGCACTTCTTTTTGTGAGTCTGACTCTGAGGAGTGTGTATTCGTCTCTCTCCAGTGACGCCTCTCCGTCATCCTCGAAGTATGTATACTCGTATTCCTCATCTCCCGGGACAAGATAGAAGTCAAGATTCTTGAATCTTCCCGTTGTGAGCGAGCAGCATCCGGGACTTACCGGGATGACTGACGGCACCTTGAAGAGGTATCGGGGGAGATCATGGGAAACAGAGAATGTATAATCCTTTCCACCTTTATAGATACTGCCTGCAGAGTGTGGTTCATACCATTCCGTCCCCGCGGGAAGATGGAGAGTCAGTTTGTCTGCTCCTTCATCAACAGTAAAGAGCGGAATAACCGAGTCCCCGCTCTGATAAACCGTAAGGTCTGATGGGATATCGTGGTCATCAGGATACTCGAGGGCAAGCATCCTGCACATCGGAGTACCCGTCCGGGATGCCTGGTATGCTGCATTGTAGAGATACGGCATGAAGTAGTAGTGCATCCCTACCATTCTTTTGATATGCGGAAGGGCATCGGGGTAGGTCCAGGGCTCTGTCGGCTTATCATCCTCCCTCCAGGAGTGGATGACGAATCTCGGCTGGAAGACTGCACTGAGGCATGAGGCGAGAAGAAGCTCCTTAGTCGGCCTTTCGCCGTAGAATCCTCCGAGGTCGTTACCTATGTACGGAAGAGCCGAGAGCCCGAGAGACATAATCTGGTACTGGTTGTATTTGAGAGTCTTCCATGTGGAAGTGTTGTCTCCGGTCCAGCTTCTGGCATACTTCTGGATTCCCGGGCAGGCTGAACGGGTGTATATCCAGGGTCTTCTGCCCGGATCGGACTCCATGAATGCCTCCCAGCTTGCACGGCACATCAACAGGGGATAGATGAGCTTCTTTCTGTATGAATCGGTATCGGGATCCTCGACTTCGCACTCGTTGTTGTCGTTCCATATTCCTCTGCAGCCGTGAGAAAGGTATTTTTCCTTAAGTTTCTCCTTCCACCAGGAGAAAGCATCTTCGTTTGAAAAGTCCAGAAAGGATGCGCTGCCTCCCCAGTAGTAGTCGACAAGGGTGTTTCCCTTGTCGTCCTTGAGGAAATATCCCTTCTTTTCGAGTTCATCATACCACGGGTGGGTTGTAAGGAACCCCGGTTTGATGTTCATCGTCAGGTTGTAGCCGCGCTCCCTGAGTGCCCTGAGGTATTCGCCGTAATTCGGGAATTTCCTTTCGTTCCAGTAGAGGGCATAGCGCTTTCCGTCATCGGCCTTGAGATACCCTGAGGAGACATACATGCCTTCGCATGGGAACTCCTCCTTCTCGGTATGAAGAAAATAATTGAGAATCCTCTCTCTTGCATCGTCACTCTCGACATAGTTCATGCTCGAGCCGAAGAAGCCGAACGAGAAGAGGGGAGGAAGGGAAGGAAAACCGGTAATCGTACAATACGAGAATAATACATCCTTATAGTTGTCTCCCGGGATGATATAGAAGGCAGCAGGGCCGTCTGCAATCTCCGTGTAGGTGTAGAACGGACTTTCCTCTCCGAAGTCCATGGCGTTTATAAGTCCCTCGGGAAAGTAAAATCCTGTGGTTATATCTTTCTTTCTGTTGTCTCTGATGTAGAAAGCAATTGATTTATATAACGGGTCGCTCGTCTCTCCGTCGTATCCCAGGCTGTCGCGGTTGTAGATTCTGACTCTCCTGCCGCTTCTGTCGGGAGTGCCCGACTTGTCGCCCATGGCAAAGTATCTGTCGCCCTCCAGCCGGGGTTCATTGATCCTGGAGAACCATGATTTATCCCCGTCTCTTCTGAATGCCCTTATCTGGGTGCGGGGAATGACGGTATCGGAGGTGCCGAGCCTTCCGCCTGATATGACTTTCCCTTTATATGTAACCGTTATATTCCCCGTATCTCTCTCGACTTCGACTTTGATGTCCCCGGAGGAAGCCTCAGCAGTCTCTTCTCCGACAACAAGGTGAATATTCTCCTCTGCTGCCTGAGGTTCACCCTTCAGAACATCATTAACATAGAGAAGGGCAGGGGGAGTCTCGAAGGAAGTGAAGAAACATGAGACATAAAGCATGTTTCTCTCTAAAAACGAAATCTCGAGTCTCCCGCTTGAAGAGGTACAGACAAGTCTCTTTCCCTCTATTCTTATATCATCAATATGTCCCAGTTCTACTTTCATTCACCAGCCTCTTACAAAAGATAGAAACAGTTTACTACAATTTTCCTCTGATGTTTGAATACTTTACATTAATTGATGTAATATTGCACTGGAGAGATATATGGAAGAGAAGGATAAACTGAAAGAACAGATAGTACACCTGAGGGATGAAGTAAGGGAGGCTGCAAGAATTCAATGGGCTGAATACAGCAGACTCAACAAGAAGACGCAGACACTCAAGATTCTCGATATCATCCTGACGGCAATATCATCAGTGGGAATAATATCCTTCTTCTTCCACGGCAATCTTCAGATCAACATCATAACAAGTTTCATCACCCTCTCATCCCTCTCCCTTAATCTCTACACATCCAACTTCCGTGACGATGAGAACAAGTCCATACATGCAGACGCCGCCGGAGAACTCTGGGCTGCGGAGAAGGGATTCGAGTCCCTCCTGACAGACTTCGACTCTCTTGCTCTTCAGGACGCCAGAGCAAGAAGGGACAGCCTTATCGAGGAAGTCGACAAGATCAACAGGGAATACCTCTGTCTGAGTCAGGTAGCCCACTCAAAGAAGAAAAAGAAGCAGCTTCCTTCCCAGACGAAACCGGAACTTGTCAAGAAAGACTGAAAATATAGAATCAGTCTGAGTTGAGACAGGTTAGAAGCATTTATAAATAGTCGAATTCTATCGAACGATTTTTCTTGCTAAAATCGTTCGTTCTTTTTAGTATTAAGTCAGGAGCAATCTGATGACTGTAACAGCAACTGAATTCAAGCTTAATCTGGGTAAATATCTCGTTCTAGCCTCCACAGAGGATATATTCATTTCAAAGAACGGGAAGAGAATAGCAAGACTTACTACTCCCGAGTGCGATAAATTAAGCGTATTGGATAATCTTGTCGGGGTAATCCCTCCTGATGTGGATATAGACGAAGATAAATTGAAAGAGGAGAGATTGACCCGGCAATGAAGATAATGATTGATACGAATGTCATACTTGATATTCTTCAGAAGAGGGAGCCTTTCTTCAGTGATTCCTACAAAGCTGTCTCCAAAGCAATAAAAGAGAAGTGTGAATGTCTCGTCTCTGCTTCTGCTGTTACCGATATCTTCTATATTCTCAATAAATCTCTTCATTCCACGTCCCTTGCCCGTAGATATATAGAGGAACTCTCCAACATGCTTACTTTTGCTGATGTCCTCTCGGTAGATATCAACAGTGCGCTTATGAGTGACATTGAAGATTTCGAGGATGCTGTAGTTGATGCTGTAGCTGAGCGCTGCGGAGCAGAATTGATAATCACTCGTAACGATAAGGATTTTCAAGGTGCCGGGAGTAGAGTTGTCACCCCGGGAGTATACATTCAAGAATAGGATACCTTTTCATGAGACTTGATTGTAGGGTTACCTTCTCAGTGAGATAGGGGCGTATTATAACGACAATCTCACTTATTGAATAAATCATCTATGGTTATCAATTTCATGTCATCTCTTCTTCGGGATTCTTCAACTACCCAGTTTGAAAACCCGCTTTTCGAGAATAAGTAGAAGAACTTCTTCTTAATCTCAGGAAAAGCATTTGAGGCAGTAACAAGATCATCAAATTCAGATTTGTCGAATAATACATTCCGGTATTTACATTCGCAGAATACTGCCTCTTGATTTCGTCTGTCCAACACAAGAATATCTACATCGTCCTGTTTCCTGGTGGACTGATTTGCTCCCCACCATTTTCCTATACAATCCGGAATTATCGGGAGTCGCGAGGCTTTAGCCTCTCTCAGCATGTATTCGCAGCAGATGCGCTCGAAGATTTCACCCATATATAATGAAAAGCTCTCCGTCTTCATTATTTCTTCCGCTGCAGCTTCCGGCCCGATTATTTCATATCTGCTTCGATTCTTGAAAAGGAATCTGTACCAGAACTGGAAATAGATATCACATATCCGGTATATGGTTTTCCTGCTTGTTTCCGTTTCCCCGGCAGGAACAGCCTTTTTAACTACTCTGATTGTCTGCAGAGTAGAAAGGTACTTGGAACACTTCTGACTTTCTTCATGTATCTTGTCAGATATGATGCTGATCTTATTGGATCCTTCAGCAATAATCTCAAGAATGCTGTTGTAAATGCCGGGTTCTCTTAACTCCATTTTAAGAAGAGTCTGGGGTTCATCCTTAAGGAATGATCCGGTTTTAAGTATTTTATCTGCAATATTCTCGGTTATCGTCTTTTTACTGTCGAACTGTTCCAGATAAGTCGGTATACCGCCTAATATCCCGTATGCAGCAAGTTTCTCCTCATTTGTATAATCAGGGAAGAATTTTGAACTTGTGTAATAATCAAATCCCTTCAGTTCAACCACAGCCGTCGCTCTGCCGTATAATGGACTTTGGGAACCGAGAACATCACTTTCCATAAAACTGACGCTGGAGCCGCAGAGGACAAGGAAGATGTTTTTCGTCTTCCAGGAAAGATCAATTGTGTGTTGTAGAATACTCTTGATAGACGGGTTCTCCACAGCAAGATAGGGAAACTCATCTATAATCAGCATAATCCGTTTTTCTTCTCCTGCTTTATTTCCTATATAGTTGAAGAGACTCTGCCAGCTTGGAAAATCACCGTACGACGAGCCTGTAAAGTAGGATTGAACAATCGACGAGAAATCAGAAAGATTAAGGCTGTCATTCTTTTCCTGGGAAGAGAAGTATAT
>CAVJJV010000058.1:0-4880 GCA_963650055.1 Comamonas kerstersii
CCCGGTGAAGGGCGACGCAATGTTTATATATTCCTGTGTAAGGGTGATGAAGAGCGGAACGAGATCCTCGAATGAAATCAGGGAGAGTAGACGTCCGCATTCGGCCTCCTTTCCGATCTTCTCCTCCACGATATTTCTGAGTGTCTCTTCGACGAACTCCTTGAGGTCGCTGTCGTCCTCGATCATGAATGAAGATGTAATGCCGTATCTCACAGAGTCCTGCCTTACGATACGGGAGCAGAAGCTGTCCGTTGTCGATATCTCGGCATTTGTGAATCGTCTGATTTCCTCGTGGTCTATGAGCCCAGCACTCTCGGCCTTTTTGAGAATCATGTATATCTTCGCCCTCATGTTTGCCGTTGCGGCCTTCGTGAAGGTTATCGTGAGTATTTCGTCGCTGTGTATATCGAGTTCATCATCCATAATCAGGCGGAGGAAGCGGTATGTGAGTACCGTGGTCTTTCCGCTCCCTGCACCTGCGGGAAGAACCGAGTAGGCGTCATCGAGTACAGCCTTACGCTGGGAAGAAGTTTCGTCTGTTATGTCGAATCCGTTCTCTTTGGCAAAAGAGAGAAATCTCCTGAGTCTTTCACCTGTCATCATCTTTCTCCTTTCCCGCTCCGAATGTGCTCCTGCAGAGTCCCCTGTAACTGCAGTTGAGGCAGTTCTTTGCTCTCGCTGTTGGAGTGAAGTCTCCTTCGTTTATTGCTGAAGATATCTTCTCGAGTCTTTCTTCCGAGTTGAGCAGTACCGCCTCCTTCGAGTATCCCTCCGTTCTGCTTACTCCGTTCTTCTGTCTGTATGTTACTTGTGGCCATACAATACGGTAGTTGGCGTCCCGGAAAGAGTAGAATGCTCCGCCGAGGACATCCCCGGAGAGGAGGAGTGCATAGAGTATTACCTGGAGGCTCGTATCATCGAGGGAGGTAGTCGAGTAGTCGCTTCCACCTCCTGTCTTCCAGTCGATTATATATAGGCCACTGTTTTCATCCTTAAGAAGTGTATCGATTCTTCCGTTTATCGTTATCTTTCCCGTAAGCGGATATCCCTCGATCTTCTTTTCGTTAGCGGCAAGGGCATAGCCGGAATATAGTGCAGCCTTAGTAGAAGACTGGATCGAGGAAAGCTTATCAAAATACTTTCCCTTTATATGCATATAGGTGGATTTTGTTGTTATCTTTCTCTTGTTGACCGCTTCATCGAGCTCTTTAAGAAAAATATACTCAAGTCTCTCCTGGTCTATATTCCCTATCGTTCCGGCTTCATCGAGTGCCTTCTCGACAGTGCTGTGGAGTATTTCGCCTGTGGCCCTCGGGTCCTCTAGTACGGGGGCGTAATCCTTCTCTTTGAGCTTCAGCCTCGAAGAAGCGTACCCGCGGTACGGGCAGAGATCAAAGTCCTTGACTCTCGATACGCTGAGGGAAATCTCCTCGCCGGCGAATGACTTGAGTTTTACATTCGCATTCCGTCCGACGAGAGATGTCCCGGCGGCTCTGGAGAATGCTCTGCTCTGACCTGGGTAGGGCCTTCTTTCCGGCCTTATTCCTTCTATCCAGTATTTTCTCTCGTCTTTGTATCTGTCAGATGATTCTTCTTTGGATTTGACTGTCTTCCCGAGGAAGTAAGGAGGAAGAAGTCTTGCGCCGTCAAAGCCTGAGGTTGTACCGGTTATAACGGTCTTATCTGTAAAGACAGTTGAACTGTAGAGGTCGAGAATCGACTCCGTTATGCTGATTTCCTCCCTTTCTCCTGTAGTGAGAAACGGGTAATCATCAAGTTTTCTTTCTGTCGTATTGTCGTCAAGCCCTATGATGTAGTGAACCTTTGTAATGAGTCCCGCGGACGCCGGGTAGGCATAGACACGGATTCCCGGGGTCTCCTCTGTCTTTTCAACATACTCCGTCTCGTCGAGAAGGGAGATGAAGAGTCTGAAGAGGTCGTCAAGTGGCTCCTCTCCGGAGGCTGTTAAAAGTTCAAGGATGGAGCCGAATACCCTGTCTTCCTCCTCGTTCCATTTGTTTTCAATAAAGTATGTGTCCCTGAATTCCTTAAGGTATCGGAGTGTTAATGCCGGATTACGGCTCTTCACTATCCTCTCGAGAGAGGATGAGATATTTAAAAAGAGCTCTTTCTCTTCTCCCTTGAGTACGCCCATCCAGCTTCTGATTCCTCCCTCCTCAAGTCTCCCGTCGACTGCAGAGCGGATAATCGTGACGAGTTTACTTCTATCTTTGAAGGGAAAGACCGGGTCGAGAAGAAGTCTCTCCGTTTCCCGGAAAGACCAGTTGGATTTATATGTGTTATAAAGTGCCTTGATGAATCTTCCCTCGGGGTAGTCCGATAATTTAAGGGAGGACGTAAAGACGAGAGGGATATCAATTCTCGCAGCCTCGCTTTCAAGGTAATGGCGGTATGTGGAGAGAGAGGATGAAGTTACCGCTATTTCGGTGTCGGGATAAGTCTTACGGTCAATCTCGATTTCGCGCATCATCTCTCTTATTTCGGAGAGGGAGTTCTCCCTTTCCATAAGGGGGATATGAGTTGATGATGGGACGGGGATGACATCGACCTTTCCCGTGGATGTAATACTTGATGTAAGCGTTGATGTGAATGTCTCGGGAAAGACGAATATGTACTTTCCTTCCTCAATCCTCGAGTAGTCGGGTTTGAGATATCTTTTCTCATAGAGGTTTCTCTCTTCGAGAAAGGCGGTGTAGCTTGCCCTTATGAGGTCTATGTCATGGAGCATGGAGGACGGAAGTTCATCTCTTATCGTGTCGGATGGGGAGGGAAGGAATTCGAGCTCTCTCGATATTCCCGATGCGTAGCCCGTTATGCTCTCCGGGAAATCGGAAGACGCAAAGTATTCAAGCTTTTCCAGCCCCCCGTTTTTCAGAAAGGAATAAGCAAAAATCTTTCTTTCCGTCTTCGTCACCGCTCTCTTTCCCTCTGTGTCGAGAAGAGAGAGAAGAAACCTGTCCCAGCTCATGACTCTGTCAAAGAAGAGTGCCTTCCCCGGGTTCTTCTCCGTGTAGGCGGTAAGGACATTTCTTGCAGCCGTTTCAGATGTGAATACGAGAACTTTGTCCGTTTTTGAGAGACAGGAGAATATTTTTTCCACTTCGTTCATACTTCAAGTATAGCACAAAGAGAAGAGAAGAATAAAAGATGAATAGGGCCTTTTATTTTATCCGGCCTTCAAATATACTTTAGAGGTTATGAAGAAAAGATTAATCACTTCGGCTTTACCTTATGTAAACAATATCCCGCATCTGGGAAACCTGACACAGGTTCTGAGTGCAGATGTATTTGCACGTTTCTGCCGTCTCAGAGGATATGAGACACTTTATATCTGCGGTACCGATGAATACGGTACGGCAAGCGAGACCAGAGCTCTCCAGGAGGGCGTAACACCGCGTGAACTCTGCGACCGCTACCACAAAATCCACGAAGACATATACAGGTGGTTCAACATATCATTCGACTATTTCGGACGGACGAGCACTCCCAAACAGACTGAAATCGTACAGCATATCTTCTCGTGTGTCGACAGAAACGGATACATAACCGAGAAGGAGACCGAGCAGCTCTTCTGTCCGTCATGTAAGAGGTTCCTTGCCGACAGATATGTCTCCGGTAAGTGTCCCAGGTGCGGCTACGAGGGGGCCCGAGGCGACCAGTGCGACTCATGCGGTTCTCTTCTCGATCCCACCGAGCTCATAGAACCGAAGTGCTCCGTATGCGGACACACCCCCGAAGTAAGAAAGACGAAGAATCTCTACATAAATCTCCCGAAGGCTCTGCCGATGCTACAGAAATGGATGGAAACGGCGAGCAGGGAGGGCTTCTGGGCGAAGAATGCCGTACAGATCACCTCCTCATGGATCCGTGACGGCCTCCAGGAGAGATGTATTACACGTGACCTGAAGTGGGGAATCCCGGTACCGAAGAAGGGATATGAAGACAAGGTCTTCTATGTATGGTTCGACGCTCCGATTGGATATATTTCAATCACGGCCAACTGTGTGGATGACTGGGAGTACTGGTGGAGAGACCCGGAGAATACCGAGCTCTTCCAGTTCATCGGTAAGGACAATATTCCATTCCATACCGTAATCTTCCCATCATCTCTTCTTGCCACCGGCGAGAAGTGGACTATGCTCCACCATATGTCCAGTACCGAGTACCTCAACTACGAAGGCGGAAAGTTCAGTAAGAGCAGGGGAGTCGGAGTCTTCGGCAACGATGTCGAGGAGACGGGAATCCCTGCAGACGTATGGCGTTTCTACATGTTCTACAACAGACCCGAGAAGCAGGATTTCACATTCACATGGAAGGATCTCCAGGAGAAGGTGAATAAGGAGCTCATCGGAAACCTCTCGAATCTTGTTAACAGAACTCTCACGTTCGTGAAGCGCTTCTACTCCGGCTCGATTCCTTCCGGTCCTTGCGACGAAAGCCTCTCCGCCGTCATCATGGAGAAGGAGAAGGAGATAACCGACCTCCTCGAGAGAGCGGAGGAGAGAGATGCCCTGAGAGCCGTCTTCGCCCTTTCCGATATCGGGAACAAGGCATTCCAGGACGGAGAGCCGTGGAAGAAGAGAACTGAGAATCCAGTGGAGGCTGAAAAGCTCCTGAGAACTCTTCTCTATCTCATCAGGGATCTTGCCGTCATGATCACCCCCTACATGCCCGTGACGGGTGAGAGAATACTGAGTATGCTCTCTTTGAGTTCTCTCTCCTGGGCCGATACCGGTTCATTCGAGGGTGATGTAACAGTCGGTGATGTCTCACTTCTCTTTTCCAAGCTTGAAGACAGAGAAATCGATGCTCTCAGAGAACGCTACAGTGGCTCCCAGAGCGAGAGGGAAGAGAAGAAG
>CAVJJV010000059.1:0-3492 GCA_963650055.1 Comamonas kerstersii
CAGCTCTGTCAATGTCTGCACGGTTGTAGGTTTCCCTCTCGGAGCCATGTCGACGAAGGCTAAGGCATATGAGGCGGAATGCGCTGTCGGGGACGGTGCCGACGAAGTCGATATGGTCATCAACATCGGAGCTCTTCATGACAGAAAGTATGACTTTGTCGAGAATGATATAAGGGAAGTGAAGAAGGCATGCGGTGATAAGCTTTTGAAAGTCATCATCGAGGCCTGTCTCCTCTCTGATGAGGAGAAGGTCAAGGCGTGCGTCCTTGCCGAGAAGGCTGGCGCGGACTACGTCAAGACTTCCACCGGATTCTCCAAATCTGGTGCTACAGTTGAGGATGTTGCTCTTATGCGTAAGACTGTCGGGGACAGACTCGGCGTCAAGGCTGCAGGCGGAATCAGGGACAGGGAGACTGCTTTGAAGATGATTGAGGCGGGGGCATCGAGACTCGGATGCTCTGCCGGCATTGCAATCATGAAGGGAAATAATTGATGCCTAATACCGTTGATGCACAGAGCAGTGCCGACTTTCTGAAGTCCCTTGGATTCCCGACCCTCACCGTTCATGATACATTCCAGCATTTTGATTTCACCCTCCCGGGTAGAAGAGTTCTCCTCATCGGTCCTATGGGCTCCGGGAAGACTGAATACGCCGCAAGGGTCTGGAGAGATGCCCAGGTGGCAAGAAGCAAGGGAGATGCCGTCAGAGGATCGACTTCGACGGGGCTCAGAGACAGACGCAACGTCTTCTTCATCCGTACAGTTATCGACGGGGCGAGATTCACGGATTACCCTGACGATGCGCTTGCATACCGCAGCGGGTATGTCAGATGCGGTGAGAATATTGCACGTGTGAGGGACAGCTTCGACTTCGAGCAGGTTCTTAAAGACAACCCCACCGTAGGCACCTTCATCATCGATGAGGCTTCATTTTTTGACGAGAGACTTGCCTATGTCGCCCGCAACTGGGCACTGGCCGAAGGGTGCATGTTCGTCTTCCCGACACTTGTTCTCAACTTCAGGCGTGAGTTCTTCAATTCTACTGCACGTCTCATGCTTGATATCGCAACGGACGTGCTGCCGCTTACGGCATACTGCGAGGAGAGAAGCTGCCTGGCGAGCGCATTCTATACATACAGGTATTATCTTGTAGACGGCAGGGAATGCCCGGCTCTCTACTTCGATCCCCTTATCGTTGTCGGAGGCGACAAGGTAAAGGAGGGAGGAATAGAACCCAATTATGCATCCCGCTGTGACAAGCATCACTACCTCCCCGGGAAGGAATACACCTTCTTTACCCTCAAGCCTCTCGGACTTGATGCGGGGAAGGGGGAGCCGGAAGGGCTAATAAAGGAGCTTGATGCACTGAAGAACAATATGGAGGGATCGCTTTTGTACGAGTCCCTCTCTACACGCTATAAGGGGGATCTGAACTATGAGACGTATCTCAATTCCCTTCTTCCAGTTCATACAGCGGAGAAGGCTCTTGCTTTCCTCTTCAGCGAGCAGAATCTCATAAGTGAAGTACTTTTGAGGCGTATTGTCGATGAGCTCGGGCTCGATAAGGATTACCTTGGAAAGACTCTCAGGGAGAACAGACGTCCTGTTTCCTTCGAGGAGCAGTATCTATTGTAGGAGGGATTGATTTATGGATGAAGAGACAAGAAAACTCGAGGAGAAGACTCTCTCTTCGACTGAAGTGTTCTCGGGTAGACTTCTTCATGTCTACAGGGATGATATCCTTCTCCCTAACGGGAAGAAGAG
Organism: Comamonas kerstersii; assembly: GCA_963650055.1. Classification (GTDB taxonomy): domain Bacteria; phylum Spirochaetota; class Spirochaetia; order Sphaerochaetales; family Sphaerochaetaceae; genus Ornithospirochaeta. The sequence goes on from CAVJJV010000059.1 coordinate 1,765, forward strand.
CACACGTGAACTTATAAAGCACAACGGCGCGGTTGCGGTGGTCCCTCTTCTCGACAACGGCTCCGTCATAGCCGAGCATCAGTTCAGATATCCCTTTAAAAAGGTTGTCGTAGAAATTCCGGCAGGAAAGCTCGACAGTGCGGATGAAGACCATCTCGAGGCGGCACAGCGTGAGCTGAGGGAGGAAACGGGATACGAAGCGGATGAGTGGATTGAAATCGGAGAGCTCTATCCTTCTGTTGCATACACGACGGAGACCATCTGGCTCTACCTTGCAAGGGGATTGAGGAAGGGTGAAAGACACCTCGATGAAGACGAATTTCTGAACGTCGTAGAGATTCCCCTCAAGGATTTTGTCGACATGGTCATGAATGGAGAGATAGGCGACAGCAAGACCCAGACAGCCATACTCAAGACGGCAAGAATCATGGGAGTATAACCTGGATTCTCGCGCAGAATGTAGCACTAACCACTGGCCTTGAGGGGTTAAAGTTACACATGGAGGCTCTCGTATCTTTCCCGGTCAATTGAAATACTTCACTAGAGGACGGGGGTCTCTCCGAGAAGACCATTCATGCTTTTTCCCACATTGCCTGGAGTTTTTCAACTGTATCCTTGAGAGTCTCAGGATTCATGTTTTCGAGTGACCATGGTATATCATAACGGCGCTTCTTCATCTCGCTCATGAAGCCCTGCCAGTCGAATACGCCGGTGAGAGCGGGAAGATTTCCGATTTTTGTTCCTTCGTCGGAGAGAACATAGTCTTTGCAGTGTATTGCGACAAGCCTATCGCCGTAGACATCGAGGATGGGGGAGTAGAATGCTTTCTGGGCTTCTGCCGACGGGTGGATTCTTTCACTTCCGTCCCTTTCTTTTATTCCTGTGTAGGGGACGAGATTGATTGGATCGAGGAGGACCTTGAGATTTCCTGAGGGGAACTTATCGAGCATGTCTGCCATACGTTCAAGGGATGTCATGGTATGGGTATGGTTTACAGCCTCTATTGTGCACCATACTCCATATTTCTGAGCCGTATCGACCATCTCGGAGAGAGATGAGTAGAAGAGTTCGAGGTACTTCGGGTCGCTTGTGTCGGGAGAGTAACCACCCTTTGGGTTTCTTGTGCCCGTCTCGGAGGCGACTATCTTCGTCCCGAAGTATTTCGAGAGTGCAAGATTCTTCTTGAAACGTTCGACTTCGCTCTTCCTCTTCTCTTCGTCCGGGTGTATCGGGTTAATATAGCAGCCGACGATTGCCGTCTCGACGCCGTGGGATGCAAGAGTATCATGAATGTAAGTGACATATTCCTCGTCCCATTCCTGCCACGGTCTGGACGTGGGTATTACCTTCTTGAGTGCCAGCTGGATGATTGATTCCGGGTAGAATGATTCAATATGGGATGCAAGTTCTTCAATAGATGAGAATGAGCCGAAATCATGGGCTCTGAAACCTAACTTCAACATATTCATAGACTAGTTTAATTAATTGGAAGGATGAAGATATATTCTTTGAAAAAAACGAAGAGCGGGTAGTGACAAAGAGCGTGGCAATCTGTTATAGTTTTCAGGATTCTTGAGCCTTCGGGCAGAGGAGGTGAGATATTTATGGCATTCGTTAAAGTTGAAGAAACTGAACCACTCGAAAAAGCAATCAAGCGCTTCAAGAGAATGGTAGAGAAGGAAGGCGTCATCAGAGATTACAAGATGCGCAGATACTTCGAGAAGCCAT
>CAVJJV010000060.1:0-2537 GCA_963650055.1 Comamonas kerstersii
ATCAGGACAAGGTGCTCTTTTTCCGTCTCGGCGATTTCTATGAAATGTTCAACGAAGATGCGGTCGAAGTATCGAAACTGTTGAATCTGACACTGACGCACAGAGGAAAGATGCCTATGTGCGGCATTCCCTATCATGCAGCGAAGAATTATCTCAAGAGGCTTCTCGAGTACGGTAAGAAGGTGGCTCTCTGCGAGCAGTTCGTCTCGAGCGAGAAGAAACTTGCAGACAGAGTAGTGACGAAGATCTTCACGCCCGCCACGGTAGTCGACGAAGAGTATGTCGACTCGCTCTCCTCTCAGTACATCATGGCAGTCCACCCCGACAGAAAGAACATCAACTGCGCCTGGACAGATATTACGACAGGGGAGTTCAAGGTTACATCCTTCCCGCTGGGGAAGAATTTCCAGGGACTCGAGTCTCTTTTCATGAGAATAGAGTGCAAGGAGATAATAACAGAAGATGACTTCTATTTCTCCGATAAGGAATTCAGACGAATCCTCGATGGCCGGAATGTAATGGTGAGTAAGCTTCCTTCCTGGTACTTCTCCCTGAGGGAGGGACGTAAAGCCGTCGAGAAGCAGTTCGGCTCCGGTGCCCTCAGACTCATGGGAATAGGGGAGAAGGACAATATCCTGTGTGTCATCGGAGCTCTTCTCGACTACATAGAAGAAAACGCGAAGACCGAGCTCCCGCAGCTGAGATACATCGAGAGAGTCACCGACTCCTCCTATATGGTGCTCAACAGTGCAACAATCAGAAACCTTGAACTTGTCCGCAACACACAGGACAACTCGAAGGAGTACACACTCTTTTCATCAATAAACAGAACAAAGACTCCATCCGGTGCAAGGTTCCTACGCGATGCCATCCTCCATCCCATTGTCGATATCGGAAAAATTAAAGAGAGGCAGAGATGGGTGGAGAAGCTGGTAGAGAACAGGGACGAGAACGAAAGGGTGAGGAGGCTGCTGGGGGAAATCAGCGACCTCGAGAGACTCTCCGTCAAAAGCAGTATGAAGAGGGTGACTCCACGCGATCTCATAGCAATAAGCGAGAGCACATCAGCCTTTTTAAGCCTCGTCGAGAGCAACGAGGAGTATATGAGCCTCATCGACGAAAGCTCATTCGATTTCTCCTCCCTCATCGAATTCTCTACAGATATAATCAAGGCAGTAAACAAAGAGTGCTCGAATATAAACAACGAGGGGACGATAATCCTCGACGGTTACGACGAGAAGCTCGACGAGCTGAGGAAGATATCACACTCGGGAAGTAAACTACTCGATGACTACCTCGAAAAAATAAAACAAGAGACGGGAATAACAACCATGAAATGCTCCGAGAACAGGATTATCGGAGTATATCTTGAAGTCAGTAAAAGTCAGCTCGATAAGGTCCCCCCATACTTTGTGAGGCGCCAGACACTTGTCTCGGGAGAGAGATTCACAACCGAAGAGCTCTCGAGTATCCAGGACAGAATCGTCTCCTCCAAGGACGAGGAGAACAGAAGGGAGAAGGAGATATTCCTCTCCTTTGTCAACAGAGCCTACAGCCTCTACACGGAAACAGAGAAGATGGGGAGGATAGTCACTCTTCTCGACTTCTACTCATCCGCCGCAGAGTGTGCAATAGAGAAGAATTACGTCAAGCCGGAGATCATAGAGACGGGAGAGATCGAGATAACGGACGGAAGGCACCCGGTTGTTGAAGACAACACCGAGAACTACGTTCCGAACTCGTTTTCAAGTAAATCTTCACGCTTCTCGCTCATAACAGGACCCAATATGGCGGGTAAATCGACATACCTCAGGGAAATAGCACTGATTGTACTTCTCTCCCATATGGGGTACTTCGTTCCAGCCCGGAGTGCCGTAATCCCCGTTACGGACAAGATTTTCTGCCGAGTTGGCGCAAGCGACAACCTCTCGAGAGGGGAGAGTACATTTCTTGTGGAGATGAGTGAATCGAGTCAGATTCTCCTCTCCCTTACAGAAAGAAGTCTTGTCATCATGGACGAGATAGGACGCGGCACTTCGACACAGGACGGAATGAGCATCGCCTATGCAATAATGAATTACCTCAGGCGGAGTAATGCCATCACTCTCTTCGCCACGCACTACCATGAACTTACGATGCTCGACACCTCGGGCATACAGCTTCTCCATATGGCGGTACTTGAAGAGAAGAATCAGATAACCTTCCTCAGAAAAGCCGAAAGCGGGGTTGCGGCATCCAGCTACGGCATACATGTTGCAAAGCTTGCAGGAATCCCGAGAGAAGTAATAAACGAAGCCAATTCATTCATGAAGAAGCATTTTGCCGATTATTCCATGATGAATGACGAGCAGAGCCTCTTCACATCCGACTCACACGATATTACCCTGTATGATGAAATCATTGATGAAATAACATCCTTCGACGAGAACAGTTCGACACCTCTCGAGGCACTGGTGCTCGTAACTGAATTGAAGAAGAAGATTGAGAAAGAAAACAGAAAAGAGGTTGAACAATGAATGAATACCAGATGCTTTTTA
>CAVJJV010000061.1:0-4168 GCA_963650055.1 Comamonas kerstersii
AGCCAACACTGTCTTGAGCTTATCAAGTAGTGCTCTTCTTTATATTTGAATTATCATAATGCCGGCAGAAAATGTCAACAAATTTGTAAGTATCCACCATTGACGAGAGCAACCATATCAGTCATAAAATTACTAGCATTCTGATAGAGGATGATTCAGGCCGGAGACTATGCAGAGATGAATGATTTCTATGTAATCTTCATAACCGGTACGATGTCATAGGTGAGGGTCCTGCGGTTTATCATGTATAGGGGAGAATAACAGAATTCGTCAGAGATGATTTCGATGACGGGAATCATATTCCTCTTTCCTCTATTAAGGAGACTGTCAGATGAAATTGAATACAGATAAGGAGGACAGTTATGAATATACTTGTTACAGGCGGAGTCGGTTATATCGGTTCCCATACAGTCATTGCACTTGTGGAGGCAGGAGAGAATGTCGTTGTTCTCGATAATCTCTCCAACTCGAACATCAAGGCACTCGGGAGAGTCGAAGAGATTCTCGGAAAGAAGATTCCCTTCTACAATTGTGATATAAGGGACAGGAAAGGTCTGGAGAAGGTTTTCAGTGAAAACACTGTCGACTGTGTCATCCACTTCGCCGGCCTCAAGGCTGTCGGAGAGAGCGTCGTCAAGCCCTGGGAGTACTATGACAACAACATAACAGGGACATTGACTCTCGTTGATGTGATGAGAAAGCATGGTGTGAAGAATATTATCTTCTCCTCTTCGGCAACGGTCTATGGAGACCCCGCCGAGATTCCCATCACCGAGAACTGCCCGAAAGGAAAGTGTACAAATCCCTACGGCGAGACGAAGAGCATGCTTGAAGATATGTTTACGGCCATGCATACGGCTGACTTGAAGAACGGGGACGAAAATCCCTGGAACATTGTCCTTTTAAGATACTTCAACCCCATCGGTGCACATGAGTCGGGACTCATCGGGGAGAACCCCAACGGAATTCCGAATAATCTCATGCCCTACATTACGCAGGTTGCTGTCGGAAAGAGAAAGGAGCTCAGTGTCTATGGTAATGACTACCCGACCCATGACGGCACGGGAGTGAGGGATTACATTCATGTAGTAGATCTTGCGGAGGGCCACGTGAAGGCACTCAAGGCCGTAAGAGATAAGTGCGGGGTAGCCGTCTACAACCTCGGAACGGGTAAGGGATACTCGGTACTCGATGTTGTGAAGGCATTCGAGGAAGCCAGCGGCGTAAAGATTCCATACCGTATCACAGCCCGCCGTCCCGGGGATATCGCAGAATGCTACTCGTCGCCTCTCAAGGCCGAGAAGGAACTCGGATGGAAGGCACGCTACAACCTCTACGACATGTGTCTCTCTTCCTGGAACTGGCAGAGAAAGAACCCCCAGGGTTATTGATTCAATATCCGTACCTCTTCCTATAAATAATGACCAGGGAGAGGGAGAATATGAGTGAGAGGAGCTCCGCGAGTGCGGTAGCGAGCCATATCCCGTCCGTTCCCAGGATAAGGGGAATTGTCAATACCGATACTATCTGGAAGAAGAGTGTTCTCAGAAAAGATATGAGGGCGGAGACGACTCCGTTGTTGAGTGCCGTGAAGAGCGAAGATGAGAATATCGAGAAGCCGCAGAAGAGGAATGATACGGCATAGAGTCTGAAGGCATGTATCGTAAACTCCAGGAGCTCCCTGTCATAAGACACGAATATCATGCCCAGTGGGCGTGAGAGAAGGTACGAGAGAAGAGTCATCGTTACCGCTCCGAGAGAGATTATCACAAAGCTCTTTTTGACAATACTCTTCAGGTGCTCTCTGTCACCCGATCCGTAGTTGTAGCTGATAATCGGAGCAGACCCAACCGAGTAGCCGATGAAGAGCGACATGAATACGATTCCTACATACATGATGATGGAGTAGGCTGCAAGTCCGTCCTCTCCCGCATACTTCAACAGCTGAAGATTGTATATTGCACCTACAATGCTTGCCGAGACATTGCTCATGAACTCCGAGGACCCGTTCGTCATGGTTTTTATCAGGCTCTTTCCGTCGAATCTGAAATCGAGCCTGAGTCTCAGTCTCGAGCTGTTCTTTTTCATGAAATAGACAAGTGGAATGACTCCACCCACAAGCTGGCTGAGAGCTGTTGCCGCGGCGCCTCCGACAACGCCGGTGTGGAAGACACATATCAACAGATAGTCGAAGACGATGTTGGTAATCCCCGCAGCAACTGTCACATAGAGACCGAGCCTGGGCTTGTCCGCCGTGACGAAGAGACACTGGAACTCATACTGGAGGATATAGGAAGGAAGACAGGTAAGGATGATTTTTCCATATATAGTGGTATTTTTGAGAAGTTCTCCTCTTGCTCCCATCATATAGGCAATCCTCTCCATGAATATGAGTCCGAGTATGGTCAACAGAATTCCCAGAAGAAGCGAGAAGACAACGATGAAGGAGAAGATGTCGTTCGCCTCTTCAGGCTTTTCTTCCCCGAGTCTGCTGCTGATGAGGGCAGATCCTCCAGTTCCGAACATGAAGCCGATGGAGCCGAGAATCATCAGAACGGGGTATGCGAAGTTTACGGCTGCGAGTGCGGTCTTACCAACCCAGTTCGAGACGAAGTATCCGTCTGCTATGACATATATGGAGGTGAAGAGCATCATCATCACAGATGGAAATGTAAATCTTAATAAACGTGAATAGTTGAATCTGTCGGAAATACTGAGTTTCATAATTTACCCTGCATTGAAGCATAATGGTCATTCCCCGGTAAAAATGGGGAATCTGAAGAATGAGTCTGTGACGTGAGCTTATTTTATCGGAGGAATATCGGGAGAGTAGGCGTCAAGACTCTCCTTCATTGATATAAGATATCTTTCCATGAGAGTGAGAAAGAGATTCATTTCGTCATCGCTGAAGAGTGAGAGTGCTTTGTTCTCCCACTCTATCAGGTGGCCGACTGTCCTGGAACACAATTCAATCCCCTCGGGAGTGAGAGTCACTTTCTTCATCTTGCCGTTGACCCTCCCCATTGTGACTATCCCCCTCGTTTCGAGAACTCTCAGAGAGGAGTTGATGGTCTGCTTCTGGAGCCCGGAGTAGTGGACTATGTCCCCCAGTAAGGCCGTGTTGTTCTGGTAATAGAGAAGGTAGAGGATATTCACCGCACTGTCCGTCAGACCGAACTTCAGCGAAATAGCGTGGTAGAGCGAATCGGTCTCCCACGCGAGTATATTATATCTTTTGAAATCCTTTTCCCTGTAAATCTTCATGCTTAGTCCTATATCGTACTTATATTGTACGATTTGGGACGTTTAGTCAACTATCTCTATGCTGAACGGAATTGAATCCATTGCTCCTTTTTTTGAAACGGCTATGGAGGAGGCCTTCGCGGCTTTCTTCATTGCGTCGCTGGCATCCATGCCAGTAATCAGGGAAGCAAGGAAGTAGCCGAGAAATGTATCCCCCGCACCTGTTGTATCCACAGCCTTCGTCCTCACTGCCGGTGTGTAGATGATTTCCTTTCCCTCAGAGCAGTACAACGCGCCCTTTTCTCCGATTGTAAGAAGAATCATCACGCCGGGAAAATCCTTGGAGACTTCAGTAATGAGCTTTCTGTAGTCTTCCACATCATTACCTTCCCTGATTTCTCTATGCAGCATCTGGGAGATTTCCACTTCATTCACTGCAAGGAGGTCGATGTAATCGCAGTCGAGAACAGAGGAAAGATTACTGTCGAACGGGGAGGGATTAAGACAGATTTTCATCCCTCTTTCCCTGGCCGAATGCATAATATGAAAAAGATTGTTGGTTTCATTCTGGATGACAAGCCAGTCTCCGGGGCTGAAGTGTGAGAATACTTCATCGATGTACCCCGTCTCATTCTCCCTGTTGCCGCCGCCGTAGAGCACAATCGAATTCTGTCCCCTGTCGTCGAGGAGTATCGTTGCAGACCCCGTGTATTTTTCTTCGTCGACATTGAGAAAATCTGTGCGAACACCATACGATTCAAGCTGTTCCTTTATGAAGATTCCTTCGGTGCCGATTGTCCCCGCTATGTATGTTTCCACTCCCGCCTTCGAGAGAGCGGCAGCCTGGTTGGCCCCCTTTCCTCCTGCTCTTACGGCATAGGAAGATGAGAGTACAGTCTCTCCGGGAATCAGAGTGTGGGGAAGG
>CAVJJV010000062.1:0-3601 GCA_963650055.1 Comamonas kerstersii
CGGTGTATCTGTGCGGACAGTGTAGTATTATGATTCAATAAACATACTTGTGCCCAGCGCCCTGAGTGAGGGCGGCAGGAGACTGTATTCCGAAGATGATTCGAAGAGAATGCGGATTATCTGCTTTTTACGTGATGCGGGACTTTCCATTAGCAGTATTGGAGAATTATTTACCGAGGAACATCCTGAAAAGATTATTTCCATTCTGCTGGATCAACAGGAGAAGACTCTGCGTGAAGAACAAGCTGGAATACAGAAGAAGCTGGATATAATCGATGGCTTCAAACATGAACTGAGAGAACTGGAGCAATTCTCTGTTGAATCAATTGGTGATATAGCACACATTATGAAGCAAAAGGACAAACTCACAAAAATGCATTGGGGTATGGTGTGGTCATGTATTCCTATGACAGCACTGCAATTGTTATCCTTCATTCTCTGGATAACAAAAGGACTGTGGTGGTTATTTGCTCTGTGGGCTTTTACGGCAACAACCTGGGCTATTATTGTGTCGGTTTACTATTACCGGCATGCTGCCTATATCTGTCCGGAATGCCATGAGGTGTTTAAACCTTCATTCAAGGAAATGTTCTTTGCATATCATACGCCGAAAATGCGCCGTCTGACCTGTCCGAAATGCGGAGACAAAGGACTCTGCGTAGAAGTTTACGACGATGGAGGGAAAACAAAATGATTGAAGTAAAGAGGTTATTCGCTATCGTTTAAGAGTGTTGCAAAATAGGTTGACGTACATGCTGTTGTTTCACTCCATGCTGAGAAGATATGGTTTGAAGGCATGGCAGAATATACTTTCTTTTCCCCGGTTGTGACAGGAATGCAACAGAGTTCAGCTGGAAGCTTCCGCCTTCGATTACCCAAGACCTTCCGGCATCTGAAAACAAAAGATGCGAACGGCCAGGATTGAACTGGCGACCCCATCCGTGTGAAGGATGTGCTCTCCCACTGAGCTACGTTCGCATTAGTTAAGAATATATTCTCTTACCCTGTTTTTGTCTACTATATAACAAGTATGAGCGTGGTGACAAAAAGGGAGGCAAGTATGCACACTATCATGGGGAGCTTGAAGCGTGAGAGTATGAATGAAACCGCGACTCCTGATAGGCCCGCATACCACTGAGCTCCGAAGTCCGTTAGGGAACCCGGAAAGATCAAAGCGCCGAGAGCTGCAAGAGGAAGTAGAATCATGCACTTTCTTATTCTCTTCGGAAGTTTATGAGTAAAGGAGAGAAAGTACGGGATAGTTCTCGGTATCTGGGTGACAAGAGCCGAGAGGATGATAATAAGAAGCGTTCTACTCATCGAGGCCGACCTCCTCGTCTGTATATATGTATGATGCCGCAAAAGCTCCTGTAATCATTGCCGTCACAGTCGAAAGCCCGGCAGAACACTTCAGCCCCAGGAGCATGAGAGAATTCACAGCAGCACTGATTGAGAAGACAAGAAGAGCTTTCCAGCTCTTACGGCTCTCCCCGCCGAGAATCGAGGCGAACATCGCATACACGGTGATGACAGCAGCCTTCTTTATAACCGGAGGAAGAAAGTCTCCGATTGTCGCACCGGCAACACTTCCACTCCACCACCCTGTCCAGCTTGTAAGGCTTAGACCGATTAGATAGGCCATGGTTATCTTTTCTTTCCTGAAGGATGCAATGGCGAAGACCTCGTCAGTTGTACTGAAGCCTGCAAAGAGCCGTCCGGGGACTTTCGTCTTTTCGTCAAGCTTCACGGAGAGAGATGAAGCCATGAAAATATAGCGAGAGTTGATGAAGAAGACGGAAACTACAATCGGTAGAATACCCGCTCCACTCTTCATGAGGGAGAGAAGAAGAAACTGCGAAGATCCCGCATAGACGAAAAAAGAGGTAAGCCAGGTCTCGAAGAGCGAGAAGGAAAGCGTCGTGCTCATGAGGCCGAAGGCAACGGCTGTAGTGAAATAACCTACAGCTACCGGAAGTCCGTCCGTAATCCCCTTTTTCAGTGTCAATTCTTCTTCCATATATCCTCACTAACCTTCTTTGCCGACTCCGTCCCGTCGATTGCGGCAGAGACAATTCCTCCGGCGTATCCCGCGCCTTCACCTGCGGCGTAGAGTCCCTCAATGCACATCGTCCTCTCGTTTCTGAGGATTCTCACTGGAGAACTCGTTCTCGTCTCGGAGGAGAGAAGAACGGCATCATGCGTAATGAACTTTCCTCCCGTCATTCTCCCGAATGCCTTGAATCCCTCTCTCAGGGATGATGAGACGAGGGGAGGAAGAATCTCCCCGAGGTCTGATGAAACACACCCCGGTGCATATGTAGAACGGGGAAGAGTAGAAGAAACCTTCCGGGAAATGAAATCATCAAGCCTCTGAGAAGGTGCTTTAAAAAGCGGAAGATAGCTTCTTCTCTCCACGTTTTCGATATAATCAAGCATTCCCCAGACACCGTCGGAGGGGATATCTTCAAGGCGGAGCTCGACAACGAATGCTGCATTTGCAAACTGTCCAGAGCGCGAAGATGAACTCATCCCGTTCACAACCTGCATGCCGTACTCTGTCGCCGCAGGAACAACCGAGCCTCCCGGACACATGCAGAATGAGTAGACTCCCCTGCCGTTGATCTGGGTTACAAAGGAATAAGATGCAGGAGGAAGATACAATCCCCTTCCCTTGTCTGAATGGTACTGCATGGAGTCGATAAGGCTCTGAGGGTGTTCGCATCTTACGCCGAGGGCCGTATTCTTCGCCTCGAGTTTAATGCCGCCTTTCTCAAGAAAACGGTAGACATCCTTTGCAGAGTGTCCGGTTGCAAGGATAACGGGAGAGTTGAATTCCTCCCCGCTCTCGGTTCTTACTCCATAGACCCGTCCCTCCTTCATAATGAGAGAGGAGACGGTGGTATTGAAGTGAACCTCTCCGCCGGATGAGAGGATTGTCTTTCTCATATTCTCGATGACGATGGGGAGTCTGTCCGTACCGATGTGGGGATGGGCTTCATAGAGTATATTCTCATCCGCACCGTGCTGGACAAAGAGGGAAAGCACCTTCTTCACGTCCCCGCGTTTGACGGAGCGTGTGAAAAGCTTTCCGTCGGAGTAGGCACCGGCTCCTCCCTCTCCGAAAGAATAATTGGAATTCTCATTAAGGATTCCCCTTGTGGAGAGAAGCGCACAGTCCTTCTTTCTCTCTCTTACGTCCTTTCCTCTCTCGAGGACGACCGGCCTGATATTGTTTTCTATCAGCGTCAATGCAGCAAAGAGCCCGGAAGGCCCTGATCCCACTACAATACAGGACGGTGATGACTCGTCGAGGACGGGGAAAAAAGTCTTCTCATAGAGCGGTTTCACCTCCTCGTCGATGAAGGCGGAGAGAAGGATGTTAATCTTCACGTCCTTTCTTCTTGAATCAATACTCTTTCTTATATATCTGATTCCATTTATCCTCGTTCGTGCTATGCCTAGAAAAGCTGCCGTCTTCTTTATGACAAAGCTCTCGTCGTAAGCCTCTTCAGGGGATAAAACCAGGTTAACATCTCTAATCATCTGTGAAATGATATGTAATAAGAGAGAAGTAAATCAATCAAGGAATCTGTTTTTTCTC
>CAVJJV010000063.1:0-2546 GCA_963650055.1 Comamonas kerstersii
GTCACCCTTGATCAGGTTCTCAAAAGAGCTGTTTCCTACAAGAATATCCTTCATCCTGGTCCTCCGCTCTCTTAAGTTTATCATAAAAAGAACAGATATAGCATATTACGATAAGCCATAATTGTGATTAAAAAAGCCCGTTCTTCGGCTTGAACGAGCTTTACGGTAATCAGGGGTTATCAGTTAATGTTTCTTTCGCTGAGGAACCTGTTGAGGAAATCCCTTGTTTTTTCACTCTTCGGAGAGAGAAATATCTCCTCGGGCTTCCCGTCTTCCTCGATTCTTCCGTCGGCCATGAAGAGCACCCTGTTCGAGACATCACGGGCGAAGGCCATCTCATGGGTGACTACAAGCATCGTCATGCCGCTCTTTGCCAGTTTCTTCATTACGTCAAGAACTTCTCCCACCATCTCCGGGTCCAGGGCCGATGTCGGCTCGTCGAAGAGAAGAATCTCAGGGCTCATTGCAAGGGCGCGGGCAATGGCTACACGCTGTTTCTGTCCTCCCGAGAGCTGCCTGGGCTTTGCGTTGATGTATTCGTCCATTCCGACTTTTCTCAGGTATTCATGGGCGATTTTCTCCGCTTCATCCTTTTTCCTCTTCAATACCTTCATCTGACCCACCGTGCAGTTGTCGAGAACATTGTAGTTGTTGAAGAGGTTGAATGACTGGAAGACCATTCCGACCTTTGTTCTGTATTCATCCTCGTTAATCTCTCCTTCGAGGACATTCTTTCCATGGTAGAGTATTCTTCCTTCTGTTGCATCCTCGAGCATGTTGATGCACCTAAGGAGAGTGGACTTACCCGATCCCGAGGATCCTATTATGCTTATGACATCACCTTTTTCTACAGAAAAATCTATATCCTTCAATACTCTGTTGGTGCCGAATGTCTTTACAAGGTGTTCTACTTTCAGAAGTGTTTCCATCAATGTGTTCCTCCTGTTGACGCATCATAGCGGGTAAGTCCGCTTGTGAATGCGAGAGTATCGGTTGTGGCAAGGTCGAAGTTCGCCGGGCCGTCCATCCTGCTCTCCAGCCATCTGAGGATGCGGGATGAGATGAATGTAAGAAGGAAATATATGATCATCGTCACGGTTGCAGCTTCAAAATATGTATAGAGTGCACCTGATATGCTTTTGAATGTGAAGAAGAGCTCGACGGTTCCTATAATCGAGAGAACACAGGTATCCTTGATGTTGATAATCAGGTTGTTGCCGATCTGCGGCATGACGTTTCTGAGCGCCTGTGGAAGTATTACAAGTGTCATTGTCTGGAAGTGGCTCATACCTATGGCTCTTGCGCCTTCCCTCTGTCCGTTGTCGACACTGAGAATGCCTCCTCTTACTGTTTCGGCCATATATGCTCCGGTGTTGATGGAGACAATCAGAATAGCTGCACTCCACATCCCGAGGTTTATATTGAAAAGCTGTGCCGAGCCGTAGTAGATGAATGCCGCCTGGAGCATCATCGGGGTCCCCCTGAAGATTTCGACGTAGGCTGTGAGAATCCATTTTACGACTTTGAGAAGAGCTCTCTTGATTTTACCCGAATTCTTTTTCGGTTCTGTGGTCTGCACGAGACCCACGGCAAACCCGATTACACATCCGAGGAGTGTACATACTATGGCTATCACCATAGTAGTAGCTGCTCCGGAGAGCAGCGAGAGAGAGTATCTCTGGAGGATGTAGATCATCCTCTGGAGGAAATTCATCTGGGAAATTGTCATTTTATATCCTTATAGGGAGAGAGGCTGGACCGAGATAGCCTCATCCATCATTCTGTTGTAATCTTCTACCGTGAGGTGGGAAAGAGCTTCGTTGATGGCTGCTGTCAGCTCCGGATTGTTCTTCGATACCGAGATTCCGATATTGATTTCCTCCTGGCTTACGACGAAGTTGTCATCCGATGATGAGAAATCGAGAAGCTTGAATGACGGGTATGCCACGAGAGCTGCCTGAGCTGTCGGCATATCTGTACAGATGAGGTCGACTCTGCCTGAAGAGAGGGCGACGAGCATTGCCGGTGCACTCTCCTGTGCCGGGAGAATTTTTGCCGAGGGAATCTGGGGAAGACATACATCATACCACACGGTATTCTGCTGGCTTGTGCATGAAGCACCCTTGAGATTACTGAGCCCTTCTGCCCCGGCATACTTGCTGCTGCTGTTTACGAGACATACGATTGAAGCATAGTAGTAGGGGTTCGTGAAATCGACCATCTGGAGTCTGTCGGATGTGATTGACTGGCCCGCGATTACACAGTCGACTGTGCCGGACTGTACTGCAGGAACGAGTGACTCCCAGTCGAGTTTTACTATCTCGAGTTCCTTTCCAAGATAGGATGCAATATATTTAGCCATCATGACATCGTAGCCGTAGGCATAGTCCTTGCTGCCGGAAATCTGGACAGCCCCGTTGTCTGCCGTTGTCTGCGTCCAGTTGTAGGGAGCGTATCCGCACTCCATTGCGACACGGAGTTTATTCGAGGAATCTGCGGAAGCGGTTTCACTGCTGCCGCCTGCAAAGAGTGAGAGAGTAAGTAAC
>CAVJJV010000064.1:0-24300 GCA_963650055.1 Comamonas kerstersii
AACATCGGTCTTCATCCTCGGCGACCAGAAGGGTATGGCTCCGGGCAATGTCGGCCAGGGTTATATCCTCCGTCGTCTCATAAGAAGAGCCGTCAGACACGGTAAGAAGCTCGGTATCGAATCATACTTCCTTTCGACACTCGCGGGGGTTGTCCTCGACCTCTACGGCGAGCCCTATCCGGAGCTTCTGGAACATAAGGATTTCATCTTTGATGAACTCGAGAAGGAAGAGGAGAAGTTCAGCAAGACCCTCTCTAACGGTGAGAAGGAATTCGAGAAGATGCTTCCCAACCTTATGAAGGGCAACAGCCGTGTAATAGGCGGAAGAATCGCATTCAAGCTCTATGATACATACGGCTTCCCGATTGAACTTACCGAGGAGCTTGCACGTGAACACGGTTTTTCAGTCGATAGAGAAGGCTTCAAGGAAGCATTCGAGAAGCACCAGGCAGTATCGAGAGCGGGAGCGGAGCAGCAGTTCAAGGGAGGACTGGCAGACCACAGCGAGGCTACAACGGCCCTCCATACGGCAACCCATCTCCTTCATAAGGCTCTTTCCGTTGTACTTGGAGGATACGTCAAACAGCTCGGATCCAATATTACGGCAGAGAGACTCAGATTCGACTTCAACCATCCCCAGGCACTTACAAAGGAGGAATTGAAGAAGGTCGAGGACCTCGTCAACGAGCAGATTGAAAAGGATCTCCCCGTCGTATGTGAAACCATGACACTCGATGAAGCCCGTGCGAAAGGGGCTGCGGCACAGTTCGATGCCAAGTACGGTGAACTCGTCAAGGTCTACTCGATCGGCGACTTCTCAATTGAGGTCTGCGGCGGTCCTCATGTCACCCACACGGGAGAGCTCGGACACTTCAGGATTGTAAAGGAACAGTCTTCGAGTGCAGGTGTCAGAAGAATCAAGGCCGTTCTCGAGAAATAGCAGACTACGGAAGAAAGAAAGACCGCATCCTTAAGGGGGTGCGGTTTTTGGTGTGCCCTGCGGGGGAATATCCACTACGGGTAAGTGGAGGAGAAATTCTGAACTGTCTGCCGGGAGCATGCAGAGGCTGGAAGAAGCTGAGGCAGAATCAAGGGCGTATGAACAAAAACAGGCCGCGATTTTTTGTCTTAAAGCCGTGTATAGAGAAGTGAACGGGCTGCCTGCAGCTTATATGAAAGTCAAGAGGCAGGATTTAGGACGAATAAAGACAGTAGAGATGCCGCAGCATCAGATGAATCCCCATGCTCTCATATACTTCGTTATTCCCAGAGCATTGAATACCTCTTTCTTGAAGTAGAAGAAGGTTTCGTTGAAGAGAGAGATAAGATAGGAGACAGTATCATTCTCTGTCGATAGAGATGTATCCGATGTATATTCAAGGGCTTCCGTGTTTATGTCCAGGCTGGAGAGGGAGAAGGATCTGAGAGCCCAGAGGGATGGGTCGCACTGGGCTTCGACAACTTCCTCGATGTCATCCGGCAGGGCAGGGAAGAAGTCTATCTGTGTTATCTCCTCGACTTCATCGACGCTGAGGGCGAAATACGAGAGGGGTTCGGAGGAGTTTTCGTTCGGCATGATGAACCCTATCGCCTTTATAACCGGCTCGGTGTAGTCGAGAATTACCTTATAGAAATACTTCGGGACAGCGACATTGTTCTCCCCGATAGTTTCGTATGGTCCATCGGTGAGAACGGGGCCTGTTACAACGTATATCTCTTCATCCTCGTATGCAATGGAGCGTACAGCAGACTCGAGGTCGCTCCAGATTCCTGCATTGAAAGCGTGTACCTGGGGACACATGTTCGAGAGGTAGAAGGTGTCGCTCATCGCCTCCTCGGACCATCTGAAATCTGCTGCGGGTGCCATATGACCGCGGTCATATCCGCTCTTTCTGTAGTCTGCAAGTGCAGCGGACCCGGTTGGAATGAGACTGTCGGCCCTGAAATTGTCCTTTCTCTCAGCTGTCTGTGTTATAACCTCATCGCGGGTGAGCGAGTAGGCGACCCAGTAGGGTACTTCGTACTCTTCAGCATACGAGAGGGTGTATCCCGTATGGGATACGATGATTTCGTCGTTGAAGCCTAGAGGTATTTCCAGGTTCTCAATCCGTCCTGCGCTCTCGAGAGTCACCTCTCCCTCGGACGGGGTTATGTAGCATAGAACAAGGAAGATGATTATAAGGGAAAGAGCAAGAAGTAATATTTTAAGCCATGTTTTCTTTTTCTCTGCTGCCACTGCATTCCTCCCTGAGCTTCCTGCAGCCTTCCCTGCGTGACTGTCTTATAGTCTTCAGAAGCTTTGAAATAACCTTCTTCTCCTCATTTGTAAGAGAAGCTATCCCTTTAGTAAACAAATCAAGGTGCTCGATGATTACAAGGGGAATATGAAAAACATTTTTTTCACTGACGGAGCCCAGCACCTTGTATATGGCTTCGACGAGAATTTCCCTCTCCTCCCTTGAGGAGGAAGCGAAGAAGCTTCTGAGACTCTCTCCGTGGAGCCTCGACAATGGTGATATCTCCTTATCGAATACGAATGTCTCTTTCTCCACATTCCAGTTGAATGCATCGTGCTGGAAAACCCCGACACCATCGGCCTTTACGACCTTCGGGTCCGGTATCGTATTGAAGAGCACTCCGAATATGGAATTGGTGGGAACATAGCTCCTGGTTTTCTCCACGAGTTCATTCCATCTCTCACCCCTTGCAAGCGACTCCGGGAGCCCCGGGCCGTCGAACGAGTAGACACACTTTATCCTCCTGAAGATGTCATCATCAGCCTTGAGGGCTGCATAGACTGCAAGGGTGGCGCCTTTGCTGTGTCCTCCCATTATGATATCCCCGCTTCTTAATACAGGGGAGAGAAGAAACGAGAGGGACCTTCTTTCAGACGGTATCTCATCCTCGAAGCCGAGATTGAGGTCCTCCTTCCATCCTGTTATGGACTCATCTGTTCCACGGTATATGACAACGGAGGGAATGGATGGAGACGAGAAGACTGCGGCAGCGAACTGCTCTTCGTTCTTCTCCTTACTCGAGAGTGCGATGTCGAAATCCGAGAGAACGAGGGACGAAAATCTCCTTGAAGACGCAGCTTTCTTCCAGAGCCTTATACGGTTTGGCTCGAAGCCTGTCGTCAGCTCTGCCGGAACGGGGCATAGAAGTGGAAAGAGCTCCTTTATGGTTTTTCCTCTGCCGTAGTCATCCTGATCCTCGAATCTCTGGTAGATGAGAACGGAGAGTATCAGGGCATCAACCTCACCGAAGGGAAGGGAAGAGAAATCCTTTTCTCCTCTCCAGTCCATATTATCCAGTAGACTTCTTCTCATTTTCTCGCCTCATCAATAAGAAAGATAATCAGAAAAAGCAGAGAAATCAAAAGAAGAAGCAGGGGAGAAGAATAGGTTCTGCTGTCTATGAAGAGAGGACACCCGACGAGAGTTGAGTTAACCCCTCCTACGGCAGCTGTGCTGAAGAGATTGTTCGCGTAGTGCATTCCCCAGACGGAGGTATATGAGAGAAAGTGCAGTGAAAAGAGAGACGAGAGAAAGCCCCAGAGAAAATAGAAAAGAAACTGGACTACAGGAAGATTGGAGGAAGAGAGAACCTCCGTGTTGTATATGTGCGCCAGCAGAAAGAAGAGACCGCAGAAGACGGATACGGCAATCTTTTTCCCGATACTCTGATTCCCGCCGCAGGAAAAGAATATCCTATGTGGAAGCACCCTGAAGATGATCTCCTCTGTGAGAGTCTGCGGAAGAAAGAGGACTATCGACAGGGTAAGGAAGAGAAGAAAGCTCCCCGCATCAACTTCATTTCTCTCTATATATTTCAGGGAGAGAAGGGAGTAGAGTGAGTAGAGAAGAAGTGAAACAAGGACGGTGCGGATGAATCTCCATATGTTGATTCTCCTCTCCACATAGGAGAGCATTCCCCTGTGGAAGAAAAACCTCAAAAGAATTTCCACTGCCGCCGCAGTCAGGAGATGAGGAACGAAGGCGAGAATGAAAACTCCCGCTTTTGTCGAAGAGAAGAAATCAACCCCAGAGAGAAGAAAGGAGATGAGACTTCCCGGGAAGATCAGGACAAAGAGGGAGACGAGCAGTATGAGAGTGTATTGCACTCTTGTTTCATAGGATTCTCTTGACTGCATTCTCAATCCTCTCGAGGGCTTTTTTTATCGCCTCAAGGTTTGTTCCGTAGTTGAAGCGTACAAAAGCTTTATACTGCTCACCGAACCAGCTTCCGTCGTTCATGCACACCCCCGCCTCCACACCGAAGAAGCGAGAGAGAATACCTCCCTCCGGGGAGTGGTATCTTTCAGGGTCTCCAAGGACCTTCTTCTCGATAACGGGGTAGATTTCACTGCAGTCGAGAAAGGTTACGAAGGAGGAATCTCCCTTTACCTTCCTGATTCCGGTTTTATGCTCTTCAAAGAATGATTCGATATAATCACTGTTCCTTTTGAGGTACTCACATAGCTCCCTGTTGTATTCGTCCGCCTCCGTATAGGCTGCCTCAGCCATATCACCGATGAAGATGCCGGGGGAGGTGAGAAAGAGAGCCTCCTCCCTTTTCTTCCACCTGTCCCTCATTTTCTTATCGGAAAAGACAGCCCAGGCAAAATGTTCGCCTGCGAGGTTGAATGTCTTCGAGGGTGCCATGAATGTGATAGCCTCTGCGCCTATATTCTCATTGGCCTTTCCCATCGGGATGTGTATTCTTCCCGGGTGCACAAGGTCGGCATGAATCTCATCAGAGATTACCGTGATATTATACTTACGGGCAGTTCTGAGAACACCCTCAAGCTCATCCCGGGTAAATACAATTCCGGAGGGATTATGGGGAGAGCAGAAGAGAATGGCGGAGGCATCAGAGGCCGCCTTCTCGAGTTTCTCCGGATCGAGAGAGAACCTTCCCTGAGAGTAGTCAAGTTCAAGTTCAACCATAACACGCCCGGAGAGAGTGCAGATTTCCCTGAAGGGACGATAGGCGGGAACCGGGACGATTATTCTGTCTCCCTTCTCTGTAAAGAGATCGATTGCCGATGCAATCCCGTGCAGGAGTCCCATTGAGAAGACGATGCTCTCAGGCTCTGGTTTCCAGTTGTGCTTTCTCTCAAGCCAGGAGGAGAATACCTTTTCTCTGCATCCGCCTGACGGGTAGCCGTAGACGCCGCGTCCGGCAGCTTCTTCGGCCTTCCTTATAACTGCAGGAGGTGCGGAGAAGTCCATATCGGCAACCCAGAAGGGTTCTGCGTCAGGATTGGCGGAAATACTCCATATGGCATCTCTATTCCACTTGATGGAGTCTTTTCCTGTTCTAAGAGGGGGAATATCGAATGAATACATGGCTTAATAGTAGGTAGAAAGCAGGAAAAAAGAAAGAAGAATATGCAATCATGGATGCGTGCAGAATAGTGTTTGAGTGTTATTCCCCTCTATAAATTCCATTATCATTGTCCGTTTTCCAAAATTCATACATTTAAGGATAACGTCCTTTGATGAGTCAGTCAGGTGTCTCTGCGTTCTACTTTGACAAAGCCATTTTTTTTCTGGTCGGAATTATCGGGGCATTATACCTCAAAGAGAGAAATGGTGGAAATATGGAAAGCTTCAGGAAGATGATTCACTTCTGTGTGGATGGATTTAACTTCCCATTCGTTAATATATCTTAGATTGTATCCGGCACTTGTCGAACTCAAGCGGGATAAGGATGCAGAGAGTGCAATTAGATAGATAAAGGAGAAGAATTCCGTATACGGGAAACATACTCCTTCTCGGCATCAACTATGAGAGAAATACGAAGAAGCATGAGTGCATCATCGGGAAGCTTCAAGTGGTTATCTCCCGCCGATTCCCGTCAATTCGATTACGGATGGGATGGTTCTGATGGCGGCTGTGCACTTTCTTATGGCGTCCTCGCTCTCCGCAATTATCGTGAAGTCTCCCGTGAGTCTGTTGCCGTCTATGCCGAGTGTGCCTTTTCTGAGTCTTCCTCCGTGTGATTTCACCGCATTGTCTATCTGGCCGAAGATATCTTCATCAATCTTTGCAAGTATGTGGTAATGCTTCATGAGTTCGTCACCCGTCCACTTCACAGATACCGTTCTCTCGTTCACCTCGGCCATATGCTTGAGGTTCGAGCAGTCTCTTCTGTGGATGATATAACCGCGTCCTCTTGTTATGTATGCAACTACATCATCTCCCTGCATCGGGCTGCAGCACTTTGCAAATGAGTACATTATGTTGCTGTCTTCTCCGACCATAAGCGTAGCTTTGGTGTCGGGAGCGACATAGCTTAGGGTGCCGTTGATGAGTTTTGCCGGGTTCGAAGGCCCTTTCTTCACAGGCTGCGGGGAAACTGGCTTTTCAGGCTGCTTGATCTCCGGGACATTGGCACTCTGGTACTTGTTGAGCCATGCCTTGATCTTCTTCTTCGTCGATGTGGACTCCGCTGCCTCGAGCCACTGCTGGTTCGGGTGTGCCGATGGGGAGGTCATTATCTCGACTATCTGGGTGTTCTTGAGGGGCTTGTTGAGCGGTATTATGGAACCGTCTGCCTTTGCTCCCGAGCAGTGGTTACCTACCTCGGTGTGGATCTTATAGGCAAAGTCAAGTGCAGTCGAGCCGACAGGAAGCTCTATGACATGGCCCTGGGGGGTGAAGACGACTATCGAATCCTTCAACAGTTCATTCTTTATCTCCTCCATGTAGTCTTCGCTCTGCTCGATTTCCTTCGACCAGGATTTGATCTTCTTCACTATCTTCTGATAGTTGATGGAATCCATGTTCTTCCATGTGCCGCTTTCGCTTCCGCTTGCCGCCTTGTATGCCCAGTGGGCTGCAACGCCTTCCTCTGCAGTCTTATGCATCTCCCAGGTTCTTATCTGGATTTCAAGGTGCCTTGACTGGGGACCGAGAACGGTTGTATGGAGGGACTGGTAGTTGTTGGCCTTGGGCATAGCTATGTAGTCCTTGAACCTTCCCTCTATAGGAAGCCACATGGAGTGGATTATTCCGAGAATCGTATAGCATTCGACGGTAGTATTACATATGACTCTTATTCCGAGAATGTCGTAGATCTCGTCAATCTCCTTCTTCCTCTTCTTTATCTTCATGTAGATGGAGTAGGCATGCTTGACTCTGCCCGAAACCTCTATGTTCTCCAGACCCTCTTTCCTGCATGCATCTTCTATTGCGCGGGAAACCTGCTTGATGAATGCCGTATACTCGCTCTTACGCTCCAGAAGGTATGTGCTTATGTATTCGTAGCTTTCCGGCTTCAATGCCTTGAGGGAGAGGTCCTCGAGTTCGCTCTTGAGTGTCTGCATACCGAGGCTGTCGGCTATGGGCGCGAAGATGTCGAGGCAGTCTTTTGCATAGGCTATGCGCCTCTCGCTGCTGAGCCCGGAGAGGGTACGCATGTTATGGAGCTTATCGGCAAGCTTTATGAGAATGACCCTCAGGTCCTTGCTCATTGCAAAGAACATCTTCTTGATGGTCTCTGCTTCCTGGATGGATTTATCCTGGGTTATACGGGTTATCTTGGTGACGGCCTGGACCATGACACCGACTTCCTTTCCGAAGAGGGAGGCTATCTCCTCCTCCGTTGTTCCGGTGTCTTCTATCGTGTCGTGGAGGAGACCGGCACATACCGTGTCGGCATCCATGTTGAAGCTCATCAATATTTCGGCGACGGCTATCGGGTGGATGAGGTAGGGCTCCCCGCTCTTTCTCTTCTGGTCTCCGTGTTTCTTTGCTGCAAATACAGCCGCGGCGGAGATTTTCGCCTTGTCTTCTTCAGAGTAATTGAGGATTTTCGATACGAATCTGTCGACAAGATCCTTGTTCGGTATTGTCTCGATTTCCTTAGTCTCTGCAATATTCTCCATACACCACTCTTTCCAGACCGCCGAGGTCCCTTTCTATCCTTACGTCCCTGAATCCGTTTTCTTCTAATAATGCCTTAAGCGCCTTCGTCTGTCTATAATCGCATTCAATGAGGAGTGTACCATTTTTTTCAAGTACAAGGGGAGAAGTCAGGACTATTTTTCTGATTATTTCAAGGCCGTCGTTCGTGTCGCTTACAAGTGCAAGTCTCGGCTCCCGCTGTACGCTCTTCTCCGTCAGATAAAACCACTCCTCTGTCAGATACGGCGGGTTAGCGGTGATGAGGGAGAATTTCTCCCCCTTCCAGGGCTCGAAGAGGTCTCCCTCTCTCCCGTCTCCTTTCTCTCCCGTGATTCTTCTGTAATTCTCCCGGGCTGTTTCTAATGCTTCAGGTGATATGTCGCTGAAGGCGGCGGGTAGGGAGAGGGCATAGGCCACCGATGCCGCGACGGCACAGCTTCCGGTACATATGTCGAGGATTCTTCCCGTGTACTTCTTCGCCCTGTATATCTTCACTGCAAGGTCTACAAGAAGTTCGGTGTCGGGGCGGGGAATGAGGGTGTTCTCGTCAACGAGGAAATCGTGTCCGTAGAACTCCTTCGTGTGCGTTATGTAGGCCATAGGGGTATCCTCTGCGCGGGCGCAGAAGAGAGCGAGGGCCTTCTTTATTGTCTCTTCGTCCACTTCTTTATCTACAGCTGTAATCTGCTCGACTTCATTTATTCCGAGATAGGAGAGCAGCACCCTTATTTCAAGATAGGGGTCCTCGAGGGTATTGGGAATCCCGAGGAGCCTGCGTTTCAATTCTCCGAGTGTCATAGGTTCTTCAGCGCTTCTTCTCCAGCCTGTATCTTCAGCGCTTCTATGAACTCGTCGAGCTCTCCGTTGAGAACTCCGTCAAGGTTGTAGCTTGTCATGTTGATGCGGTGGTCGGTGCATCTGTTCTGGGGAAAGTTGTATGTTCTTATTCTCTCGCTTCTGTCTCCCGAACCGACCATGCTCTTACGGGCATCGCTGCGCTCCTTGTTCTTTCTCTCCTCCTCCATCTCGAAGAGCCGGGATCTGAGGACTCTCATCGCCTTGTTCTTGTTCTTAAGCTGTGACTTCTCGTCCTGCTGGATGACTACGATGCCTGTCGGGATGTGTGTGATTCTGACTGCGCTGTCCGTTGTGTTGACGCACTGTCCCCCCGGGCCTCCTGCACGCATGACATCTATCTTGAGGTCCTTTTCATTGATTACGATATCGGTCTCCTCGGCTTCAGGGAGGATGGCGACTGTTATGGCGGAGGTGTGGATCCTTCCTCCGCTCTCCGTCTCCGGGACACGCTGGACGCGGTGTACTCCGCTTTCATATCTCATGGAGCCGTAGACGTCCTTACCCGAGATTGAGCATACGATTTCCTTGTAGCCTCCTCTCTCCGTCTCGTTCTGGCTCATGATCTCTATCTTCCAGTGTTTCTTCTCCGCGTAGTGGACATACATACGGAAGACATCGGCTGCAAAGAGTGCCGCCTCCTCGCCGCCGGTGCCGGCTCTTATCTCCATGATTATGTTCTTGCCTTCGAGGGGATCTGGCGGGATGAGGAGGACCTTGCACTCCCTTTCGTCCCTCTCGAGTTTCTCCCTCAGTGACGCGATATCTTCCTTGACCATCTCCGTCATATCGGGATCGTCTTCACTTCTGAGGAGTTCTTCGTTGTTTCTTATATCCTCCTCCGTCTTCTCGATATCCTCCAGTTTCTCGACTATCGGTGCTATATGGGAGCGCTCCACCATCTTTTCTCTGTATATCTTCATGTCTCCGAGTGTCTCCGGAAGGCTCAGCGTTCTGTCGAGAGAGCCAAGCTGCTCGCGGAAGGAGGGAAGTAAATCTATAAGTTTCTTCATTTTTTCTCCGGGCGGACAATCGTCTTCTTCAGTTCCTCGGCATAGCCGATGAGTGAAAGTATTAACTTCTTGTCATCCCCATCTGTATTTAAACTATTTAGTAATTCATTACAAGTATAAAGATAGTCGTCAATCGACTGTGCTTCCTTGACGGGAGGGGCCACAAGGCGCTGGGAGCACCAGTTGCGCCACTGCACCTTCTCCTTCTCGTCGAGCACCTCAGGCCAGTTCCTTGCTACATGGCGCCATACAAGCTTGTGGTATTTGGGGTTGTCGAAGGGAGTTGTCCTCTCACCCATGAGCTTCTCCTTCGGGGAGAGAGAACGTATCTTCTCGAGTTTTGTCCTGTCGTCGGGGGAGAGAAAAGAGCCGTAGATGGAGAGGTCCGGATCGAGGTCCGGGGACTGGGGCTCGTAGCTCCTGACGAAATCCTCCGCCTTGAAGATGCCGCTTTTGAGTGCCGCATCGGCCTTTTCCATGATTTCCTTTTTCGTAAAACCGAGTCTCTTCTCGGCGTCTGAGGAGAGCGTCGAGAGCGGTGCGACGAACGGGCACTTGTTGACGCTCAGGCGGTAGATGCCGCACCCTGCATAGTCATCGAGTCTGACTGCATCTGGAAGAGGGTAGGTGAGGTCGAAGCAGTAGAGGTCGTTTTTGTTGGCCCAGAAGAGGGGAAGGAGGGGACGGGTGTTTCCCCTCTCCGAGACGAACTTCCCGCTTGTCGAGAGAACCGGTGTTCTTTTCACAATGTCGATTACGGGTCTTATATCTTCCTTTCTTCTGTGTTCGAGAGCCCATTTGAAGAGCTTCGGCTGCTTTTCCTTTATCAACTTTGCGAGGTTGACCGTCGCATAGACGTCGACGAGGGCGTCATGGGCTCCCACCTGCTCTATGTTGTTCTCCTCGGTGAGATCCGTGAGCCTGAATGATGTGAAGCCGTCTTCGTTGCGCTTATTGAAAATCAGTCCCTCCGGTCTGAGGTCCCTTGTGGCTCTGACAAGGTTGATGATGTCCCAGCGCGAGCAGCCGTTGACATACTCCCTCTCGTAGGGGTCGTAGAGATTGCGGTATAATGCATTACGGATGAATTCGTCGTCGAACTGTACTGTATTGTACCCGAGAGTGATTGTCCCGCTCTTCGTCATCTCGCCGAGTAGTATCGACACAACCTCGGCCTCGGGGAGTCCCTTTTTGTTGACTGCCTCGGGTGTGATGTGGGTTACAAGTGCAGATGCCGGAACCGGAAGGTAGTCCGGTGAGAGCTTGGAGTACAGTAGAATCGGGGGGCCTATTATGTTGAGGTCCATATCTGTCCTGACGGCAGCCACCTGGGCTATCCTGTCATAGCGCGGATTAAGACCGAAGGTTTCGAGGTCATAGAAAAGAAATGTCGGGCTCATAGCTTTATTCTAACAGACAAATCCCATATTTGATATTGCCCAAAGAAGAAAAAAAAGTAGACTTGGTGGAATGAAGAGACTATTTCTTTGTTTAATCCTTTTCTTCCTTCTTCTCTCCCTCTCCGCCGGTCCCTGCTACGAGGAACTGGAGACAATTTCACTTGTAACAATCTCCTCCCGTTCTTCCATTCCCCTTATTCCTCTTGAGGGTGTGTCATTCACTGCTGATGATGACCGGATAATACCCGATGTGATTACGTATTCGGATGCAGATGCCTCCACGTTTCTCCTCTCGCTCAATACAAAGCCCGAATGCTCCTTCTTCGAGAATGCACTCTATAAGCTTACACAGAACGGTGCAACGATGAAGAGAACGAAGAGCATGCTCGAGGAGAGGAACTACCGTGAGGGGGAGCTTGTCGTCTCGGGTACGGTGAAGCTCTCCGCTTCCTCCGACCTTGACAAGATGAACATCATCCTCACAGGGAATATGAGCTCTGTTACAATCGACGCCGATCTGGACCTCAGGATACTCAGCAGCGGAAAAGTCTATGTCGTGAAGGGGCGCCTGGACATAGACGGGGGAAGCGACAGAATATTTACAATTACTTCTTCTTCTTACACCGTCAATGGTATAAAATATGACTTAGATTTGAAATACAGACTCAGGAAGGCATAGTATGGACGCAAAGGAATTTCTGACAAACCACAGACTGGGTGATGAATATGTTGACGAAGGTGAAATAATCTCCTTCTTTCTCAAGGAGATGAAGAGGGGGCTCATGGGTGAGGAGAGTTCCCTCAAGATGATTCCCACCTATGCCACAGGTCCGAAGGAAGTGAATAAGAACGAGGCTGTCATCGTCATGGATGCCGGCGGCACCAACTTCCGCACCTGTCTCGTCTCCTTCGACGAGGAGGGTAAACCGGTTATATCAGACTTCAGACGCGTTGGTATGCCGGGGGTGGAGAGAGAGGTGAGCGCAGATGAGTTCTACTCTATCTTTGCAGACAATATAGAGCGCTTCATGGGAAAGAGCACCCGTATAGGGTTCTGCTTCTCGTATGCTGCCGAAATCACCGAGGACCATGACGGTATTCCTCTTCTTTACAGTAAGGAGATAAAGGCACCCGAGACTATCGGTAAGCCTCTCATGAAGAATATCCTTTCCGTTCTCTCAAGCCGCGGCTACGATGTCTCGGGGATGAAATACAGTGTTGTCAACGACACTGTTGCAACCCTTCTTGCAGCAAAATCGGAGGGGGGAATCGACGCCTCAACATATATAGGCTTCATCCTCGGCACGGGAACGAATACGGCGTATATAGAGAAGAATGCGAATATAGGAAAAATCGCTCTCTCGGACGGTGCTCAGATAATCAATACGGAGTCGGGAAACCTCTTTGTCGAAATCAACGACCTCGACAGCGGCTTTGCAGCCACCACCAACAACCCGGGGGCATATCACCTGGAGAAGATGATCAGCGGGGCATATATCGGCGCATTCAGCCACTATGTGATTGCCGAGGCAGTCAAGGAGAATGTATTCTCCCTCGAGTTCATGGAAGGCTTTAAAAATATACCATCACTCTCGACGATGGACACTGCGGTATATCTCGGCTCTCCGTACTCCTCTTCTACAGTCCTGGGGTCTATTGTCACGAATTCAAGGGATGCTTCCTACCTCTACACCATTTTAAAGAAGATAGTCGTAAGGAGCGCCAAGCTTACGGCGATAAATCTGACTGCAGCTGCATTGATGGGATGCTCTTCTTCGTCTCCCGACCACCCTGTTGTCATAAATGCGGACGGAACGACCTTCTACAAGCTTCCGTTCCTCGAGCGTTATACCCGTTACTTCCTCGATAAGATTCTCGAGGAGGAGAACGGCATTTTCTACAGAATCATCAAGATAGAGTCATCTCCGATCATCGGAGCTGCAATATCCTCCCTGTCGCTATGAGTACTGTTCTTCTTGTTGCATCGGATATAAATGAACTGAGGGGACTTGACGGCCCGTGGGAGAAGTGTGTCTCCGGGGTGGGCCCCGTCCTCGCCGCCGTCCATACGGTGATGGCCGCCGTGAAGTACAAACCCGACATCATCGTCTCCGTGGGGTCTGCAGGCTCCCTCGGGCGCTTCAAAAAGGGGGAGGTTGTCTCCTTCTCTTCTGTCGTCACTCCCGACCAGGACCTCAGCGCCATGCATGTTGCACTCGGTACCACAATCGGACCGGACAGAGCCACCGTGAAGGAGATATTCACACTCGACAGGATGAGTCCGTACACGCTTTATACATCGGGAAAGTTCTCGAGTGAAGTACTTCCGTCCCATACTCTTCTCAGGGCTGACGCTGCAGATATGGAGGCTTACGGGGTCGGAGCTGCGGCTGCTGCGCTCGGTGCGGGATTCTATTGTGTCAAACTCATTACAGATATCGTGGGGGATGACTCGAAGGTCGGGGATGTGGCCTTCTCCTACAGGGAGGGAAGGGCGAGACTCTCCTCCTTTTTGTCTTCTATGCTCTCCTGAGGTTTGTCCTTCTTCATGATAAGTCTGGAGGGAAGGGGATTGTCTTCGACCATGTATGTGAGGAAAGAGATGATTTCATCCTTCTTCTTCTCCCAGATTCTCTCCGCCGCCTCGGTAAGGGCATCGACTGCCTCTTTCGAGATGTCATCGAGCTTGTAGTGTGTCTTCAACACATCATCCCAGACACGGAGCACCTTTACATTCGGGATTGATTCGACTCCCTCGAGGCTTATCTTCATGTTTGCAGATCCGTAGGCGCTCATCAACGGCCCCATCCAGGAGAGATTGCTCGAGAATTCCTCGGGAGTCATTCTAGTTACGGCCGATGCCGTTGAGAGGGAGATGAATCTGTATTCGTCTGCTTCCGGGTAGAGCCTCACAGTTTCGATGTAGGCTGCAAGAATCGGGTTGTTTGCAATAATCCCCCCGTCGATGAGTGTGAGTTCCTCTCCCGTCTCCCTGTCTATGAATTTGGCCGGTGCGAAATAGGTCGGAGCCGCAGATGATGCACGTGCAGCTTCACGCACGAGAAAGCCGTGGCTGTCCCAGCTTCTGAAGATGAATTTCTCCCCCTTATTCACGTTGTATGAGACAGCCATTGTCGGAACAACGGCCTCCGAGAGTGGGGTCTCACCGTAGAACGACGAGAGAAAATCTTCATAGGGGGCTATCTCATACTTGTCGTTGAAGAATCGGGTGAAGGTGTTGATGACCCTCATTAACCCCTTTACTTCCTTCTGCCGGAATATTTTTCCTCCGTTTTCCTTGTAGAGGTCGACGAAGTTGTCCGGATCTGCAAGGTGTTCGATGAAGCCTACAAGCTCATTGTACTCCTTCTTGAAGAAGCGTCCCTTCGTGTATGTCTTCTCCACTCTGTAGTCGTCCGCCTCCTCCTTCTGGAAGGATGTATCTTCCGTTGGACATGTCAGCCCGAGGGCGATAAGGGCACCGGTGCTCGTTCCTGCAACAAGATCGAAGAATGAGTAGAGGGGACGGTTTGTTCTCTTCTTGAGCTCTTCATTCATCTCCTTGAGAATATAGGCCGGGACGATACCCCTCATGCCGCCGCCGTCGATGGTGAGGATGTACCTTATCTCCTTCTTCTTCTCTTCAGTTTTCTTCTTTTTCAGGAATTTTATCTGCATCAGATTAAAGATAGTCAAACGGGGTGGTTTGTCAAGAATATGATATCGTTTATAATCCCGGTATGGATGAGAAATTATACTACTCGGAATGTACCCTCTGCCCCAATCTATGCCGCGTTGACAGAACAAACGGCGGGCTCGGACGCTGCAGACAGTCTGATAAAGTCAAAGTAGCCTGGGCGGGACTCCACAGGGGGGAGGAACCACCTCTTACCGGAAAGAATGGATCGGGTATGGTCTTCTTCACTGGCTGCCCGCTCCACTGCGCCTACTGCCAGAACCGCCAGATTTCAGGATCCGACGGCGAGAACTGGGGAATCGAGATAACCACTGATGAGCTTTCCTCCCTCTTTCTCGACCTTGAGAAGATGGGGGCTGCAACGCTCAATCTCGTTACTGGCACACATTTCATCCCCTCCATAGTCAATGCTCTGGATAAAGCCCGGGAGAAGGGATTCTCTCTTCCTGCCGTCTGGAACAGCTCGGGTTACGAGAGTACCGATGCCCTCGGCCTCATAGATGAATATATCGACCTCTATCTACTTGACTGCAAGAGCCTCAGCCGGAACGTTTCGAAGATTTTCTGCTCCCTCGGGCACTACGCCGATGTAATCGTCCCTGTGATGGACTGGATAAAGAGCCGTCATCCGGTCACGGACCTCGATAAAATCAAGGGAACGATACTCAGGCACCTTGTCTTTCCCGGTACTGTGAACCACTCTAGGAAGTTCATCAGGTTCTTTGCAGAAAACTACAAGGATAATTTCTATCTTTCTCTCATGAGTCAGTTCGTTCCACCGAGAGAGGACCCGTCGCTTACTCCGATAAGTGACGACGAGTACGACTCTCTCGTCGCACTTGTCGAGGAGGAGGGTATAGAGAACGGCTTCATCCAGGAAAAGAGCGACGATGATATTCTCTGGATACCGGATTTCACCCTCGATGTTCCCTTCCCTGAATCCTTTGCTGATGCAAGCACTTATTTTCTTTCACTCAAGAGGAAGAGATTGTAGTTCCCACGAACTTTTCACCCTTGAGGATGGCGATTGTGTTTGCCGTATTTCTGCCGTCAGCACAGATGACGCTGAGTCCCGCCTCCTCTGCAAGCCCCGAGGCAATCGGATCGAAGGGTGCGTTGAGACCCGGCTTCCATTCGTATCCGACCATCTGTCTGAAATGCTTCCAGGTTATTCTGTCTATGGGCTGTGCATTGGGGTTCTTCCTCGGGTCGTCGGTATAGACCTTGGCGATATTCGAGAGGTTGATTATTGTCTTTGCCCCGAAGCGCTTTGCAAGGTACACGGCATCGGTGTCCGTGGAGAAACCCGGTTTCCATCCCGAGGCGACGAGGACACGGCCGCGGGTCTTTATCTCGCCTGTGGGATCCGTGACGACACCGCACTTCACATAGTCGCTGAAGACGGCCCTCATCAGCTCCGCATTGAGGTATGTGGCCTTGATTCCCAGCCAGTCCTCCATCTCCGGGCTTCCGGAGCCTGCTATCTCTCTGTATGCCGACTGGTAGATTCTGGCAGGGGCACCGCCTCCGCAGACGAAGATGAGCTCTGCGCTTTTATTTTCTTCAAGATAATCCGTTACTGCTTTTTTAAACTCTTTCAGAAACTCCGTATTGACTCCATCCGGTGCGATGATCGAACCGCCGACGGAGAGAACTGTTACACTCATATTTTCTTCCTCCTTGAGATGAGGATAGCACATTTTCCTTCCCGGTACAGAGAGAAGAAAACGGCTATTCCGCTTCTATCTCCTTAATGTTTATTTCGTTTCCAGTGACGAGTTCCGTCTCCCTCGAGCCGCAGTATGGACAGGTGATTCCGTTGGGAACGGTATCGTATGTGCCGCCGCAGCTGTTGCAGTATGTAACGGCATGGATGGTCTCGACTTCGAGTGTGGTGTCACCGAAGAGGGGTGCTCTCTTCTTCGCCGCCCATTCAAAGCAGTCCTTCAGATATTCAGGAAGTACCGATGAAACTTCGCCGATCTCCATCGTGCATCTCTTGATGTGGCTGAGATTCTCATCCTGAGCCACCTTTTCAAGTCTCTCGAGAATCGTGAAGACTATACCTAATTCATGCATTTTCTCTTCCTACTTCTTCTTCCATGCGAGAATTTCGTCTCTGAGCCAGCCTGTGAGGGCATCGACACCCTCTCCCGTCTTTGCGGAAATCGGGAAGACGGGCGGATTCTTCCTGTTTCTCTCCTTTATGTAGCACTTACATCTATCGAGATCGAAATCGAAGAATGATGCGGCGTCTATCTTGTTGATGATGACGGCATCGACTGTGCTGAACATCAGAGGGTACTTCAAAGGCTTGTCGTCTCCCTCCGGAACGGAGAGTATCATGACGTTCCTGACAGCCCCGGTATCGAACTCGGCCGGGCAGATGAGGTTGCCCACATTTTCGAGAGTGACGAAATCGAGGTCGTCGATTCCTATGGCATCCAGGCCCTGACGTGTCATTGCCGTATCGAGATGGCACATTCCGCCTGTGTGGAGCTGGACGGCCTTGACTCCGAGCTTCTTTATCGTGAGGGCGTCGACATCGCTGTCGATATCGGCCTCCATGACCCCGATATTGAATTCATCTTTGAGTTTCTCGATGATTCTTGTGAGCGTGGTGGTCTTTCCGGACCCCGGACTCGACATCAGATTCATCAGGAACACTCCCTTATCCTTCAGCTCGCCTCTTAATTTCTCCGCCTCCCTGTCATTGTCGGCAAAGACGCTTTCCTTCACGAGGAGTACCTTTACTTTATTGTCATTATCCATTTGTCTTTTCCTGTCTGACAGTATTATGCGCCAAAAGAGAAATAAAGACAAACGGATAATCTTTTCTTGATACTCCCTCACCTCCCATCGGGAAGCTCTTTGGCGTATCTATTCATCCTTGCTGCCGTATAGACGGCGGTCAGAGCTTCAGTCACCGGCATACTCCACCAGAGGGCGGAAGGCGAGAAGAGACGGGGAAGCATAATGATGAGGGCTCCGCTTATGACAAGACCTCTCATCACGGAGACGACGAAGGCCGCACGGGGCTTGATTATCGCCTGAAAGTAGTAGGTCGAGAATATGTTGAAAGGAAGAAGGAGGAACGAGACTGAATAGACTCTGATTATACCGGGGGCCTTGAGGAGAATTTCCTCCG
Organism: Comamonas kerstersii; assembly: GCA_963650055.1. Lineage (GTDB taxonomy): Bacteria > Spirochaetota > Spirochaetia > Sphaerochaetales > Sphaerochaetaceae > Ornithospirochaeta. The sequence continues at coordinate 18,027 of CAVJJV010000064.1, forward strand.
TCGGGTTCATGAAAATTTTTATGTATAGATTCGGGAATGCCAGACTGAGCGCCGTCCAGAAGAGACCGAAGGCTGCAGTTGAAATGAGGCTGTACTTCAGTGTCTCCTTTATCCTCTCTCCGTTTCCTGCTCCGTAGTTCGTCGACATTATGGGCTGGGAAGCCTGTCCGACGCTGTATGCAGAGCATTGGACGAATGTGCTTACGTTGATCACCGGGCCGTAGACGGAGAGTGCGGTGGAGCCGAGATATTTCATGATCTCTTTGTTGAAAAGTATTGTTATAATACCCATTGCTACGTCTATGAAGAAGGTCGGGAAACCCGTCACCGTGATACGGCCGAGTTTACTCCAGAGTCCTGCAGGCTTTGTAATGCGTAGTGTATTCTTCTTCGAGAAGAAGTGGGTGAGCATGATGAGAAAGGAGATTCCCGAGCCCATGGCGGTTGCAAGTCCCGCTCCGTACATTCCCATATTGCACGGAAAGACGAATATGTAGTCTCCCGCAACGTTGAAGATTCCACCTGCAAGGACAGCTGCCGTAGCCTTCCCCGGATCATTGTCGTTTCTCAGGTATGCGGCAAGCATCTGGTTGAAGAGAAAGATGGGGAAGACGAACATAATCGGCCTCAGGTAGCTTTCAGCCAGTCCCAGGAGGCTTTCGTCTGCTCCGAAGAACATGAGGATCCGGTCTTCAAAGAGAACAAACCCTGCAGTAGAGAGAAGAGAGAGGATGACAGAGCCGATGAGAGATGATGTGAAGTACCTGTTGCCGTCTCCGTTCTCCTCTCCGCATTCTCCCTTCTTGAGGGAGAATATTACACTTCCTCCTATCCCCATCAGGAGCCCCAGGGAGTATATGATATTCCATACCGGAGCAACGACTGCGAGTGCCGCCGTCCCGTCCGGTCCCTGATACTGCCCCACCATGGCCATATCGACAACGCCGTAGATTGAGCTGATGAATGCACTGCCGAATGCGGCAGAGAGATACTTGAGATAGAGCGGTTTAATCCTTCCTGTCAAAAGATCATCCATAAAATATTCCTCCATGAAATAAAAAAGCCGGACAAGAAACAGATATCTCAATCTGCGTCTTCTCCGGCTTTGTCGAATCTTTGTTCAACCTGCCCTCCGAACGAGCATGAGGAGTGTAACTGAAGTGTGGAATAATGACAAGTACCGTCTATTTACCTATAATCCATGTATGAAACTTCTGATAATCGAAGATGAAAAGGGACTCTCGGATGCTCTTGCCCATACCCTCAGGGCGAAGGGATGGCTTGTCGGGCAGTCTTTCGACGGCCGGAGCGGACTCGAGGAGGCGGAGAGCGGGCTCTACGACCTCATTGTTCTCGACGTAATGCTTCCCTCCCTCGACGGCTTTACGATACTCGACTCTCTGCGCTCGGACGGAATACAGACACCGGTGTTGATGCTGACAGCCCGCTCTGATCTCAAAAGCCGCATCAAGGGCCTGAATTCAGGTGCGGACTACTATCTTCCTAAGCCGTTCGACATGGATGAGCTTCTTGCCTGCATCAACGCACTCTCCCGCAGAAGGGAGACTACAATCGAAACCGGCCTCTCCTATGGCGATATTACCCTGAGAAAGGATGAGGGACTCCTTCTGAAGAACGGAGGGGAGAGCATCAAGCTCAGTGCAAGGGAAATCAATCTTCTCGAGATGCTTCTCCAGGCAGGGGGAAGAATCGTGGGTAAGGAGCAGATATTTGAAAAGCTCTGGGGCTTTGAATCGGAATCGGACTACAACTCGGCGGAGGTCTACATCTCGTTTCTGAGAAAGAAGCTCAAGTACATAGGCTCCTCTACGGAGATAAAGGCCGCAAGAGGAATCGGATATTCATTGGAGAAAAAGAATGATCAGGGAACTCAGGCGTAAACTCATAACATTGATGATGGTTTCATTCACCCTCATCATCGTCCTCCTTGTCGCCGTCATCGTCGTTGTCCCGGAGACACAGAAGAAGAATGAGATAAGACGTAGTCTCGAGTCCCTTTCCGTGGGCACGGAACAAGAAAAGAATGCGGAGACTAGCAGACCCGAGCCCCGCCCGGACGGCACAGCACCGGGAGAAAAACCCGATATGCAGTCAGATACTCCTCCGGAAAAACCTGAAACATCCACAGAGGACCGGGAAGTGCCGCCTGAGAAACCCGCAGGGGCAGAGAGAAGCGTCGATGAACCCGATATGAAAGAGAAAATGCTGAGGGATTACGGCGGAAATGTCATAACGATAGAAACAGACACGGAGGGAGATGTTACTTCATGGACGAGCACGAGAGACGACTACTACTCCGATGAAGAAATTCAAGCAATACTCTCTGTAATCAGGAAAAACGGAGGAGAGTTCGACTACACGGACGGGTATTACTTCCTCCGCCATAAGACTCCCGACGGCTACTCGTATGCCGTTCTCGACTCATCGTCCTCTGCGAACGACTTCGAACGCACCCTTACCTGGGGTATAATCGGAGGCGCTGCAGCCTGGGTTGTCCTCTTCCTTCTTTCGCTCAGGCTCACCGCCCTTATGGTGAAGCCTGTCGAGGAGGCCTTCAGACGTCAGACACAGTTCATATCGGACGCAAGCCATGAGCTCAAGACTCCCGTTGCAGTCATCCAGGCCAATGCTGATGTCCTGAAAAATGAATGCGGGGAGAGCAGGTGGCTTGACTATATAATCAAAGAGACCCATAGGATGGACAAGCTTGTAAGGGAGCTTCTTTATCTGACGAATCTTGAAAGGAGGGAACACGTCTTCGCATCCCTTGATTTCTCCCGCCTCACGTCCGGTGCCGTTCTTCCCTTCGAGGCCCTGGCCTTCGAAAGGGGCAGAGTGCTCGAGAGCGACATAAAGGATGATATACACATAAAGGGAGATGCGGACGAACTAGAAAAACTCGTCTCGATACTCCTTTCCAATGCCCTCAAGTATTCTTTCGACGGCGCCCGCATAACCGTCACCCTCAAGGAGAAACATAGGACGGCATTTCTCTCGGTCAGAAACGAGGGCGAGGGGATAAGGGATGAGGACAGGGACAGAATCTTCGAGCGCTTCTATCGTGTCGACAAGGCCAGAACGGGGGAGAGCGGAAGCTACGGTCTGGGACTTGCGATGGCGAGAACGATAGCGAACAACCACAGGGCGAAGCTCACTGCCGGCGGTGTCTACGGAGAGTGGGTTGAATTCACATTTGAAATAAAGGAAGAATAAATCTTCTTTTCAAGGTTTCTTTAAGGTTCGTTTTCTATCCTCTACGTGTAAGGAGAAAAAAAGATGAAGAACAGAATCACAACCTTTATATCGATTGTATTGATTGTTTCCATGCTTATGGTTTCCTGTGCAACGGGAGACCAGGGAGGAAGTACAAAGCTCAATGGTTCCACGTCCTCGTCTTCAGAAACGGGAACAAGCGGAGATTTCACATCAACAATCTCCGGCTGGATTTCCGATGAGGACGCCGTCAGGACCGTCGTACCGGAAGCCGGAGAGACTCCGGAGAAATACAATGCAGACGACTTTACATATAATGAAGAGGAGTATACTGAAGTAGAGATCAATCTCTCTTCTCTCTCTTCAAGCTATGCCGGCGGCGATATTACGGTTAAAGAGGAAGAGACTCTGACTACGATTACCAACGGTTCCGAAACGAAATACAATATCGTCCTCACAGGTGAGAGCACTGTGGGTGTCAAAATCGTATCGAAAAGTGTCGACTACATGCTTACATTGAACGGTGTGACTATCGTTTCGGCTGACGGCAGCGATGAACAGGCTCTCAATCTCAAGAGTTCCACCACATGCTTCATGGTGCTCGAGGGGACAAATACCCTCACCGGGTGCGCTACTACCGAGACGAATGCAGTCAAGGCTTCCGGCTCTCTTGTCATCTCGGGCTCCGGCTCCCTCACCGTCAAGGCGGAGACGAAGAACGGGATCGTCTCGGATGATGTTGTCGTCGTCAACGGCGGTACGATTGATATCACCCTCAACAGCGAAACAAGTGCGGGAACGGGAATCAAACCTGTCAACGGCTACGTCCAGAACGGAGGAAAAGTTACGATTACAGGTCTCAATATGACCGAGGGATCCGAGAACAAGGGAATCAAGGTCGACGGAGACGAGGATGAAACGGAATACGGTGCAGGCAAGGGATATATCCTCATCAACGGAGGCGCCCTCACAATCACGACTTCCGGTAAGGGTATGACTGCAGGCTTCGACTACACCGAGGACGGTGACAAAGAGACATCAGAAAACGACCCCTGGGCTGATGTCTACATCAACAACGGTCTCATTACAATCACCACGAAGGCCGAACCCCGTGAAGATTCCTCCACAGATGAGAATGACGGAGTATCACCGGAGGGTATCGAGGGTAAGAGAAAGGTTGTCATAAACGGAGGAAAGATAATCCTCAACACAACCGATGACTGTATAAACGCATCAATCGACGGCGAGTGTTCAATCGAGATCAACGGAGGCCTGATCTATGCATACTCCTCGAAGAACGACTCTGTGGACAGCAATGGAACAATCACTGTCAGCGGAGGTATCCTGATAGCACTCGGTGCCTCTGTTCCCGAAGGTGGAATAGACTGTGATGAGGACAGCCGCTTTACATATACAGGTGGAACAATCATCGCTCTCGGCGGCACTAACAATCTCCCTCTGACTGCGGAGAGCACAGGATGCTATCTCACAACAGGTTCCTCGATGAACATGGGCGGAGGTCCCGGCGCCGGAATGCAGAATCCGTCTGATATGACACCTCCCGATAAGCCTGATGGTGAAGAGTCCGGTACAGCTCCGTATTCAATGGGACAGCCCGGAGAGATGGGTCAGCCCGGACAAATGGGACAGCCTGGACAAATGGGACAGCCCGGAGAGATGGGTCAGCCCGGTGATATGGGAGGGCTACTCTCTGCAGGGGACACGATAACACTCCTTGACAGTGACGGTAATATAATACTTGCCTTCACACTTCCGGAAAATGCAGTCTCTTCAAACATTCTGATTGCATCGGATGAACTCGAAAGCGGCAGCACATACTTTCTCTCCTCCGATTCGACCGTGAAGAGTGCAGAGTATACCTTCTCCGGTGTGCTCTCTCTCGGAGAAGTGAGTGTGGATGTTGAGTCCTCATCGAGCGTAACGGTTACAGAAAGGGCCGCAACAATTACATTCTGATTATCAGGGCTGCCTCCGGGCGGCCCGTTCGCTTCTGCAGTCGGGAATCATTCTTCCTCGTACTCTGAAGTGTAGTTGGGCTTTCCGAATGTAGAGCCTTTGGCAGCTGTTGTAATCCAGTCGCCTTCACTGTTCGTGTCCTCCGTTGTCGGGAAACGGGCAAGTACACGTGAAGAAGTCACATTACCCGAGTAGACTGCCTCCCCCTCCCATTCCCCGATTGAGATAAGGTAGTCCACCGCCTCCTGGAACTTTGTCTTCTTCTCTGCAGCTTCCGTGAAATCTGAATAGGGGAGGGCGTCGATGACTGCGCCGTCAACTTCGTCGTAGAGGAGTATGACACCTGTCGTGCTTATGAGAGTGTGGTCCATCCCGCCGTCTACATAGTAGGTATAAAGCTCGCTGTATCTTTCCTGCGGGGAGGGTTCCATCCGGCTTTTACTGTCCCAGTATATGACGATGATGTCGTCCTCGTTGACTTCAAGCTCGGGGAGGATGACTCCCGCTGTACCGAGGGCGTCGGTAACCATCATCCCTGCAGTATTTCCTCCCCCTTTGACGTAGAGCTCTATTCTGTCGGGATTTACCTTCGTTCCTGCAATCGAAGCCTCTGTTATGATGAGATCGGCCTTCCTGTCATTCTTCCCGTAAAGCGTGAACCAGGCTCTGAAGGTGTTGCCCCCGTTTTTTGAGAAAGTCAGTGCGATGGTGAATTTTTCACCCATCTTCAGAGTGCGGGGGAGCGGGATTTCAATGTAGTCTCCGAGAAGCGTTTTCTTCGTTTTATCTCCGTTGAATACGATTTCATTGATTTCGACCTTCTCCGAGAATCTGATGGAGAAGAGTGAGTTGTCGACAAGACCGTATTCGAGTATTCTTGCCCAGGTTATATCTTCTCCAAGGAGCAGATTTCTGATTTCATCGCCCGTATTCATGCATGAAATGAGGACGGCGGCCAGTATAATAAGGATTAAAAATATCTTCTTCATAATAATGAAACAGAAAAAAAGCCCCAAATGTCATCTTTATTGACCAAGGGAAATCGGCTATCGGCTTGAAAGCC
>CAVJJV010000064.1:24310-25466 GCA_963650055.1 Comamonas kerstersii
GAAGTATCTTAAGGCCATGAGTATCTTAAAACCACATAAGTTGGGGGTGATTGCCGGCCCCGGCTCAGAATATTTCACCGGCAAGGTCGTAAAACATCTCAGGCGTCTTTACATCGACAGATATGAGAAACTCTCAGAGGCACTGACAAAGAGACACGGCATGACGGCGGAGGACCTTCTCAAGGAAGTCACCTTCCTTGATGATATCGACTCCAAGAAGATTCCGACGGGAAAACTCCCCACGGCATTCCACTGTCCCGACATTACGGTGAACGTGAAGTATACACGTTTCTCCAACGGTGAGGAGAAGGCCGAAATCATCGATCCGGTGAGGGGATTGAGCGTATATGTCATCCATGATGTCTCCAATAATGCCCCGATAAGGGTTGCAGGCTCCGAGGAGCCCGTCCAGCTCTCGATCAACGATCATCTGATGTTCCTCTTCACGACAGTCAATGCACTCCACAATGCGGGTGCTCAGTCGATTACCCTTGTCCTTCCGACCTATCCGTATGCTAGACAGCACAAGAAGGCATCCAGGGAGCCTTTGACGGCCGCAATGTTCGCACGCTTCTGTGAGGAGCTGGGAGTAGACAGGATCATCACCCTCGATATCCACTCGCGTGAGATCGAGAATGCATTCAGCTCCTGTGCCCTCGAGAATGTCCACGGCTCGTACCAGACGCTCATAGCACTCAGAAAGCTCATCGACTTCTCCGATCCCGATATCGTAGTCGTCTCACCCGATACCGGAGCCGTCAACAGAAACAAGTTCTATGCCCAGGCTCTCCACAGACCTCTGGCCATACTCTATAAGGAGAGGGACTATTCAATGGTCTCCACATCCGCAAAGAACACCAACATAAAATCAATCAACCTCCTTGGAGATGTCAAAGGCAAGACAGTATTGATGGCCGATGACATGATAGCCACAGGCGGCACGATGATAATCGCCATGAAGGAACTTATGAACAGAGGTGCCAGTAAGATAATCGTCATGGTATCTCTTCCGTTCTTCAACGGTAATGCCATAGAGAATTTCGACCAGGCATACAAAGAGGGAATCTTCTACAGGATTATCGGAACAAACGGCGTCTATCAGGGAAAGGAACTTTTGGAGAAGGAGTGGTTCATACAGGCGGATGTCACAGAGCTC
>CAVJJV010000064.1:25476-35945 GCA_963650055.1 Comamonas kerstersii
CTTCGCCAGGGTTATCTCGCGTCTCCATCACGGAAGGGCCATCTCGCCGCTCCTCGATAACAGAAAGTTCATCCAGAAGCTTGTCGATATGACACAGGCAGGAGTTCCCGGCGCTGCAGAAGAGTCGGTTGTTCCGGAGTGATTGAGGAGACTTGATATGCAGATGTCCAACCGTATTTCCGGCTTCCAGTGTTCTCCGATAAGAAGGCTCGTGCCACTCTCGAGAGAGGCTGAGGCAAGAGGTGTCCATGTCATCCACCTCAATATCGGGCAGCCCGATATCAAGACACCCCGTGAGGCTCTCGATGCCATCCACAGCTATGGCGCAGAGACGATAGCCTACGGTCTCAGCGAAGGGGAGTTCAAACTCCGTAATGCCCTCCTCGGGTACTACAGGAAACTCGGCATCGACGACCTCACCGTTGATGATATCATGATCACCACAGGAGGCTCGGAGGCGCTCCAGTTTGCCTTCATCACGCTCTGCGACCCATATGACGAGGTGATTATCCCCGAACCCTACTACACAAACGTTGCGACCTTTGCCAAGGTTGCCATGGTGGAGCTGAGGCCGGTTACGTCATCGTCGTCCAACGGCTTCATACTCCCCTCGATAGATGCCTTCGAGGACAAGATAAACAAGAAGACCACAGGTATTCTCCTCTGTTCTCCCAATAATCCTACAGGACACATCTATACAAAGGATGAGCTCACGGCTCTTCTCGAGCTGTGCAAGAGAAAGGATATCTTCCTTGTCGTCGATGAGGTCTACAGGGAATTCTGCTATGACGGGAAGAAGTTCACATCGGTGCTTTCATTCCCCGAATATGCCGACAGAGTCATATGCATAGACAGCTTCTCGAAGCGTTTCTCCATGTGCGGATCCAGAATAGGAGCCATCGTTACAAAGAACCATGAATTCATCGACAACTGTCTCAAGATGGCACAGGCGAGACTCTGTCCCCCTGCTGTAGAGGAGGAGGCCGCCGCCGCCGCTCTCACAGCACCTGAAGAATATATAATGAATACCGTTGCCGAATATGAGAGAAGGCGCAACACACTCGTGAAGGCCATGCAGAAGATAGAAGGTGTCAGGGTGACAATGCCCAAGGGTGCTTTCTACTTCATTGCAGACCTTCCCGTTGATGATGCCGAGAAGTTTGCTTCATTCATGCTGCGTGATTTCTCCTACAAGGGCAATACCGTCATGTTCGCCCCCGCCGAAGGCTTCTACTGGACTCCCGGGTACGGCAGATGTCAGGCTCGTTTTGCCTATGTGCTCAACGAGGATGAGTTGAAGATGGCTGCGGAGTGTCTGCGTCTGGGGCTCAAGGCTTACAGAAAGAACGTGATGCACATCCAGTAAGGAAGTATGAGAGTGTTTGATTTCTTTTCTCCAATCGATGCTGTTAGAAAGATATCCGGACAGAAAGCAGAGAAGAATATTAGTGAGTCATTCGACTATCTCGATAATGATTTCAAGGCAGTTGCAAAACTCCTGGAAGAATACTATCCCCTCGAACTGCTGAAGACGGCGGTGATGAATGAGAACGGGAACCGCAGACAGGCATCTTCTTCCCTCCTTCCCGTAATCCTGCAGGGGGTGCTCTCCTCTCTCTATTTCACGAAATGCGGTGGAAAGAAGGAGATAAAGGGCAGCGACTGGAAGAGACTCAATGCGCTTGGAGAGGATGTTCTGAGAAGACTGGGAAGGATCATCGACAGCAAAACCGCAGTATTCCTCCAAAGCGGGGAGAAATCAAACGAAGAGGGAGAGCTCTACAGAAGTATCATATCATCCCGCCTTATCCCCCCTCAGATGTCAAAGGAGAAGCTTTCGTACTGCTCTTCTCTCCTCAGATCCCTCCTGACGGAAAAGGAGAACGGGGAGGTATCCTCCGATACCATCTGGATAAATCTCGATAACATAGCTTCCTACAGCCTCGGCGCCGTGGATGACCTGGAGAGGAGATTCAGTTCATACAAGGATGATTTCAACAGAGCCGTCCAGGAAAAAGGACCGCACTTTCTTGAAAAGAGGCCTGAGGAAATCTACCGTATAATAACTGAAGAAAACGGATGGACGGAGAGGGCTGAAAAGCTCGCCGGCGAGAGAGAGGGATATGACATGTTCCTTCTCTCGAAGCTCTCGTCTCTTCCCTCCCGGGTCTATGAGTCTTATTCTACCCGTGTCGGTTCACTTGATATAACAGCCGAACTGAAGAAGGGAATATGGCCCTCCGTCAGGTGCCCGTTCATCAGGTGGAACAGCAGTGAAACTTATACATTTGTCGGAAAATACATACCGTACTTCCTGACTGTGGCTCCCGTAGCGGACAGGAGAAAGGCTGCAGAGCGCGATATGCTCTCCATATTCTTCCGTATCGGAATCGATACCTATACATACGACGGCAACAATATCGACATATCGGTACTCCCGTCATTCTACGATGCGGACCTCTTCGGGGAACCCGGTCTCTATGATGCAGTCGCGAAAGCGCGGGAAGAAGAGAAATCATTGAAGACGGTTTACGGCCACAAGAGACTTATAGTCGATCCCGATATGGAATCGGGAATGGAGAGGGACGGCTCAATGCTCACCATCTCCTCTTCGTTCATGGCACGCTCTGCAGTCGACAGGAATTCCAAGCATGAACTTATCAGAAGTCTTCTGGGACAGCTTGAACTTCCGGGTAAGACCGAGGAATACAGAGTGATAGACGAAGATGAACTCGACAACAGTGAAGTCCCGGCAGCCGATGATGTAATGGACGATCCCGTTACGGATGATTACGAGTACGACAACTCGGACGGTACAGTGCCGGAGATTGATGAAGATATACCTCCCGTCGAGTACGAGAGAAAGAGTATCGACATAAGAAAGGAAGAAGAGAAGTACGCCCTCACCGATGAAATAATCAGGAAGGATGAAGAGATAGAGAAGGAAGAGGAGAAGTACGAAGAAGAGCTCGATGACGATATCTTCGACGACAGCGAGGAAGAGGAAAAACTGGACGAAATCGGCGAGAAGGAAGACGAATACTATGTCGAACTCGACAGCGATGATGTCCGCCCGGAGAGCGATGAGCCTTCCGGGGAGGAAAAGGAGGAGTATGACGGCCAGCTCGACTTCTTCGATATCCTTGACGAGGAAGAAGAAAAGGTCCTTGACGACGAGCTCGAGAAAGAAGACGAGGAAGAATTCAAGGAGGAGGAAGAGTCGGAGGAAAGCCTTGATGATGCTCCTTCTTCCGATAGTGGAGTAAAGAACGAAGAAAATTCCTCTTCTGACAATACATCCGAAGAAGAGAAAATCCTGAGCGACGAACTCGAGAAAGAGGATGAGGAGGAATTCAAGGAGGAGGAAGAGGCGGAGGAAAGTCTCGATGAAGACACAAAAGAGCTTCCTTCCTCCGGAGATGTTTCATTCGTCCTCCCCTCCGTTGAAGAGAAAGATTCCGCCGGGGCAGAAGAATCTTCTATCTCTGAAGAAGAGAAAATCCTTGACGATGAACTCCTGAATGATGGCGGGAAAGAAGTAAAGGACGATGAAAATGAAGAAGAAAGTCTTGATGAAGAGACTCAAGACGGTGCTTTACAGGAAGAGCTTCCTTCATCCGTAGACGATTCATTCGTCCTCCCCGTTGTTGACGATACACCCGTTGAGGAGGCAGACAGCGTACTTCCGTACGATATTCCCTCTGCTATTGAAGAGAAAGATCTCACTGGAGCAGAAGAATCTTCTCTCTCTCGGGAAGAGGAGATTCCGGATGGCGGACTTGAAAAAGAGGAAAATACGGAAGAAAGTCTTCTTGAAGTCGCGGAAGAACTTTCTTCATCCGGAGACGGGAATGAAGTGAAGTCATCCGTAGACGATTCATTCGTTCTCCCCGTCGTTGACGAGACGCCTGTAGAGGAACTTTCCGGTTCTGTTGAAGACAGTGCAGAGAATACGGACTCCGCTTCTTCAGAAGGTGCTGCACTCTCTGAAGAAGAGGATGCTCAGGAGACTGATTCTTCCACTCTTTCCGCAGACGGGGAGAAGAGTCCCGATACTTCCGCCTGGCTGAATGATTTCCTCGTCTCTGATGATACGGAAGAAGACGAAGCCGCCTTTGATAATCCGGAGAAACCGGCAGCGGATGAAGAAAACAATCAGAGTGTAGAAGATGCATTTGTTCTTCCCGTCGTTGAAGATACACCCGCCGTGGAGCCTCAGGAGGAGAAGAGTCCCGATACTTCCGCCTGGCTTAATGATTTTCTCGCACTTGACGGCAAAGAGGAAGATGAATCCGATTCTGTTGTTCCCCCCACGGAAAACACAATAGAGACCGTGGAAGAGAAGAGTGAAGAAGACTCACCTCAGGATGACGGACACAGGGTTTTCTCCATGGAGGAACTTGAGGAGGATAATGTCGTTCTTCCTGTAATGGAAGAGGAGGAGACCGGCATCGTCCACGATATATGCCTGAAGCTCGGCGCATCTTCCTCCTTCACATCATTCGTGAAGGAATCAGGAAAGGATACACTCGAGGAACTTACACTTGTAATCCACAGCTGCTGGGAGAAGATGCAGAACGAAGAGAAGGACAAGATTTTCAATATTGCCGATTACTCGCTTTCCGTAATTCTCTCGCATGATGCACTGAGGGATGAGCTCAGACGCTCCGAGTTGATAAACAACGCAGGCGGTGTGATGTATGCACGGGGCGATGAGTCCTGGACGGCTGTGATTGTATATATCGACAGTGAGTTCGTCCTCAGGGATGCCGTCGAGAAGCATATCACAAAGGAGAGTTTCTCTCCTTCCGACTGGAAGAGGGTTACTTATATCGGCGAACAGATGAAGAGAAGATGATGGAAAGAGCAGAACTCGAAAAAAGACTGGATGCGGCGCTCCGGGCTGCCTCCCTTGCCTCGGAATTTCTTCTCGGCCACGAAAAGATGCGCTTTTCCGTCGAGAGCAAGGCCGAGAACGACTATGTGACGGTTGCCGACAGATCCGTCGAGGCTCTGATTCACGAGATGCTTAAAAGCGAGTTCCCTCTTGACGGCTGGCACGGAGAGGAAAGCGGAGAGGAAGGAGACGGGAAGAGACGCTGGATAGTCGATCCGATAGACGGCACAGTGGATTTCATGTGGTCTTTCCCCCTTTATACCGTCTCGATTGCATTCGAGGATGAAGATGGGATAGCACTCGGCGTTGTCGCCGTTCCCGCCCAGCGTGAAGTCTTTCATGCTCTCAGAGGGTGCGGCGCATGGCTCAACGGCAGGAATCTGGACTCCCGTGTCTCTCCGGATAGCGGAAAAAGCCTTGCAATTCTCGTTCCTCCGCACAGGAAACACAAAGAACTTGACAACTATATTGTAAGGATGAGACGTTTCTATGACCACTTCAGCGACATGAGGAGCATAGGAAGTGCTGCATGCTCTCTCTGCTATGTAGCCTCTGCAAGGTGTGCTGTATACTATGAGGCGTTTCTCCATATATACGACATAGCGGCGGGTATTCTCATACTTAGGGAGGCCGGCGGATGTGTCAGCCTCAAGGATGAAGGAGACGGAGAGCTGAGCGTTCTTGCATCTTTTGAAGCGTTTCATGAACTAGGTTTGGAGTTGATAGATGATAAAGGCAGTTATATTCGATTTTGACGGGACTGTTGCAGACAGCTCCGAGGGAATCATGGAGAGTGCTCTCAGAACAGTCGAGACGATAGGATACGACAGAAGTCTCTACAGTGAGGATTACCTCAAGAGATTCATAGGCCCTCCTCTCAGGGACTGTTTCAGAATTACATTCTCCGTCCCCGAGGAGAGGATCGAGGAGTGCGTGAAGACGTACCGTGATTTCTACAACAGCGACGGCATGTTCCGCATGAAGCCGTACGACGGTATGAAGGAACTTCTGTATTCCCTGAGAGCGATGGGGATAAAGACTGCCGTTGCGACCAACAAGATGGAGGAGCTTGCCGTAAGGTGCATCAGATACCTCAAGATGGAGGACGCCTTCGACTCCATCAACGGCCCGCTTGTCGACGGAGGGATGACGAAGGCGGAGGTCATACTCAATGCCGTGAAGTCCCTCGGCGTGGAGAAGGATGAAGTTATAATGGTCGGAGACACTTCCAATGATGAAGTGGGTGCCGGGAAGGCCGGAGTTGACTTCGTTGCCGTCGGATGGGGATTCGGATTCTCAGTCTCGAACCCCGATGGTCTTGAACTCATGAAAGACCCATCTGAAATACTCAGGAGGGTTATGGAAATAAACAATAAGGAGAATGGAAAGATGATTGAAAGAGTTGATACTCCACTCGGCCCGAAGGCTGTAGGACCCTATTCACAGGCTGTCAAGGCCAACGGCTTCATGTTCGTCTCGGGTGTTCTGGCACTGGACCCGGAAAGCGGAAATCTTGTAGGTGAGAGTGCACGCGAACAGGCTGAGCAGATATTCAAAAACGCCCGTGCGATAATATCGGAAGGCGGCGGGAGAATCGAGAACACAGTAAAGGCTGTCGTCTATCTCAAGGACATTGCGGACTTCGGAGCAGTCAACGAGGTCTATGCCGGAGCGTTCAAGGCTGCGCCGGTTCTTCCTGCACGCTGTGCATTCGAAGTTGCGGCGCTTCCCAAGGGCGGAAAGGTCGAGATAGAGTTTACAGTTGCTCTTTGAAAGGGAGGCAGGCGATGAACCTGCCCCTTTTGTATAAATTTGTTGTTTTTTGTTGCAGAATGAAAAAAACGGGTGATAGAATCAAACGTAAAGACCAGTCGGAGCTGCCCGGGCAGTTCCATCAGGAGACACAATGCTTAATAACAGTGCAATTGAATTAAAGGGAATCACCAAGAGATTCGGCAGTGTTGTCGCCAACAATGGTATAAACCTCGAGATAAAGAGAGGCGAAATACTATCCCTTCTGGGAGAGAACGGAAGCGGCAAGACGACATTGATGAACATGCTCAGCGGTATTTATCAGCCTGATGAAGGAAAGATTTATGCCGACGGCAGGGAGGTGACGATCCGCTCCCCCAAGGATGCATATGACCTGGGAATAGGAATGATCCACCAGCATTATCATCTTGTCGATGTATTTACAGCCGCCCAGAACATTATCCTGGGACTGGATGAGGATATGGACATAAAGTCGACGAACCAGAAGGTCAAGGAAATCTGCGACCGCTACGGCTTCAATATCGATCCGGCCATGAAGGTCTATGATATGTCAGTCTCCCAGAAGCAGACGGTCGAGATTGTAAAGGTCCTCTATAGAGGTGCCGAGATTCTCATTCTCGACGAGCCGACAGCCGTTCTGACCCCCCAGGAGACAGACAGGCTCTTCGACGTACTACGAAACATGAAGAAGGACGGCAAGGCCATCGTCATCATCACCCATAAGCTTGCAGAAGTCATGGCCATCTCCGACAAGGTTGCGGTTCTCCGTAAGGGAGAGTATATCGGAACAGTAAAGACCAGCGAGTCGTCTCCCCAGAGTCTTACAGACATGATGGTCGGCCATGCAGTCGTTCTGAATATAGACAGACCGAAATATTCCGATCCGGAACCACGTCTTGTCGTCAGCGGTATTTCCTGCAAGGACGCCGAAGGAATCGAGAAGCTCAAAAAGGTATCGTTCAGTGCAATGGGCGGTGAGATTCTCGGAGTAGCGGGTGTTGCAGGCTCGGGCCAGAAGGAGCTCCTGGAGTGTCTCACAGGTCTCTATCCAATGACCGAAGGCTCGATAAAGTATCTTGAGCCCGGAAACGGAGAGGAGAAGGAGCTCGTCGGACTTCCTCCAAAGAAAATCAGGGAACTCGGTGTCGGTATGGCATTCGTTCCCGAGGACAGACTCGGAATGGGACTTGTGGGCTCGATGGGCATGACGAGCAACATGATGCTCCGCACCTGGAAGAGCGGAAAGTCCATATTCTTCAACAAGAAGACTCCTCAGGAGACTGCAGACAGGATATGGAAGGACCTTGAGGTCGTGACACCTTCAACGGAGTTCCCCGTAAGGCGCATGAGCGGCGGCAATATCCAGAAGGTTCTTGTCGGAAGGGAGATTGCATCCCAGCCGAATGTTCTTCTGACCGCCTATGCCGTACGCGGACTCGATATCAACACATCATATACAATCTACAACCTCCTCACCGAGCAGAAGATGAAGGGAGTTGCAGTTGTCTACGTCGGAGAGGAACTCGATGTTCTTCTCGAGCTCTGCGACAGAATCCTCGTCCTCTGCGGAGGAGAAGTCAGCGGTATTGTTGATGCACGTACAACAACAAAAGAAGAGATTGGTCTCCTTATGACCAGTGTCGGTGGAAAGGAGGCAAGATAATGGAAGCAAAAAAAGCACCTTTGATCCGTCTAGCAAAACGTGAGGCGATGGACCCGAAGAAGGTCTGGGCCATCAGAATCGGATCGATTGTAGTAGCACTTCTACTCGGTATGATTCCTATCCTCATGGCAGGAAAGAATCCGTTCCAGTCTTACGGTATAATGGTTTCCGGCGCTCTCTCGAAGCCGGGATATATCCGCCAGACAGTGAAGAAGGCCATTCCGCTTCTCGGATGCGCCCTTGCCATTGCACCCTGTTTCAAGATGAAGTTCTGGAACATCGGAGCCGAGGGCCAGATTACGATGGGAGCCATCTGGGCTACATTCTGTGCAATCCACTTCTCGGGCGCCGTCCAGTCGAGATTCCTCCTCCTCTTTATCATGATGATCGCCGGTGCCGTCGGAGGTGCCGTCTGGGCATTCATACCCGGTTACTTCAAGGCCAAATACAATACAAACGAGACGCTCTTCACACTTATGATGAACTACATAGCAATAGGCATCGTGAAGTGGCTCCAGGGAGGCCCATGGGAGGGAAGACAGGGAACCCAGATTATCCCTATGTTCAAGGATAACGCAAGACTGCCGAACGTCCTCGGTGTCTACTGCGGCTGGATCATCGTCCTTGTTCTCGTCGTCGTCGTCCACGTCTATATGAACTATACAAAGCACGGATATGAAGTTGCAGTCATCGGTGACTCCCTCAATACCGCACGCTATGCCGGAATGAATGTCGGCTGGGTCATGATGAGAACCATGCTCTTCAGCGGCGCCATCAGCGGTCTTGTGGGCTGGATGCTCGTAAGCGGAGCCAACGGCACACTCAACAGCGATGTTGCAGGAGGCGTAGGATTCACATCCATCACGGTTGCATGGCTCAGCCAGCTGAACTCGTTTGCAATGATTGTAATCGCTGCGATTCTTGCAATCATCGACAAGGGATCCTCGACACTCCAGACGAAACTCAGCGTACCTGCATCGGTAGCACAGATTGTCTCCGGCATTCTCCTCTTCTGTATGCTCGGCTGTGAGTTCTTCATCAACTACAGAATAATTTTCAGAAACAGCAGGAAAAACAAGGAGGCTCAGGTATGAACGCACTGGTACTTCTATTTGCAGCTGCCGGAGCTTACGGCACGGCATTGATGTTCGGAACTCTCGGCGAGATATTGACCGAGAAGTCGGGTAACCTGAATCTCGGTGTAGAAGGCATCATGTATATGGGCGGTATCTTCGGCCTCATCGCCCCCAACCTCTACGAGACGGCAGTCGGGGAGGGAAATGCCAATGCATTCGTTGCAATCCTCCTGGCAATCATTGCCTCCTTTGCCGTCGGAGCCCTTGCAGGTGCTCTCTTCTCCTTCATCACGGTCACCCTCAGAGCCAACCAGAACGTAACCGGGCTTGCAATGGCTACATTCGGAACTGGTGTTGCGAAGTTTGCGGGAGAGCTCAGAAGACTCAAGGTCGGAGGATACGTTACACTCTCCAACGACCTCAAGTTCGCATTCGACAACAAGTTCATGCCTGATTTCCTGAAGAACATACCGGTTATAGGAAAGATACTCTTCAATCAGTCTGAGTTCTTCTATATGGCAATCATTCTTGCCGTTGCAATGCACTTCTTCCTTACACGCACCAAGACAGGTATGTACCTGAGGGCTGTCGGTGAATCTCCCGTCACGGCGGACGCTGCTGGAATCAACATCACGAAGTACAAGTATCTTGCAACGATGATCGGCGGCGGTATCTCGGCTGTCGGCGGCATGGTCTACACAATGACTACTGCCGGATGTGTCTGGATCGAGGCTTCCCTCTCCGGAACGGGATGGCTTGCAGTTGCACTTGTAATCTTCTGTACATGGAGACCTCTCAATGCTACCTGGAGTTCCATTCTCTTCGGCGCTTTGATGATCATGTATCTGAGAATAATCGTACCTTTCTTCCCGACGGAACTTTACAAGATACTTCCGTATGTGGTAACAGTAGTCGTACTTGTCATAACAAGCATGAGGAACATCCGCGACAAGCAGCCGCCTGCCTCCCTCGGAGTCAACTACTTCAGAGAAGAAAGATAAGATACAGTATTTACATAAACATAAATTTAGGATATTCTTTTTTTAGGATATCCTAATTT
>CAVJJV010000065.1:0-1542 GCA_963650055.1 Comamonas kerstersii
ACTATAAACCCTTAAAGTGTTTGAATTGTCTGGAAAGTAAAAATAACGGACACTTCCGTTAAAACATAAGGAGAATATGATGAGAAAAGCTATTGCTGTTCTTATTGCCTTCGCTCTTGTATTTACATTTGTGTCATGTGCCAAGAGTGAAACAACTACAACTACTACTACAGCTCAATCAACGGCTGCAGCCACAACAACTACTACAGCTGCAACCACTTCTGCTGCAACAACTACCACTACAACAACTGCAGCAGCAACTGCTGTTTCCACACCTGCTTCTGCCGCTGAAGACTACAAGCTCGGCATGGGTGTTGTCTTTACAGATAACGGCACGGCTGACCAGGCTGCATACGACTGTGTCGTCGCCGTCGTCGTAACAGACAGGAACGGCGTTGTGAAGGCATGCAGGATCGACGATGCCCAGAACAAGATGAAAATCGATGCAATCGACAGTGAAAAGGAATTCAAGAGCAAGAAGGAGCTCAAGTTCGATTACAACATGGTCGCCTATTCAGAGGCCAAGTATGAATGGTTCGAGCAGGTCGGTGCATTCGAGAAGTACTGCGTAGGAAAGACACTTGATGAAATCAAGAACATCGAGACTAGAGTCAGAACAGCCGACGAGCCGCACCCGGGTTATGTCGTTGCTGCCGACGAGACACTCTTTGCCCAGTGTTCCATCCAGATAACAGAGTTCATCGAGGCTGTATGCAAGGCTATCGAAGACACACACGCCGAGAGTTTCACCACTTCCGGTACATTCAAGCTCGGCCTGAAGCTTGACAGCACAGCTGAAGAGACAGTCGCTCCCACAGAAGAGAAGGATGGAACAATCAAGATGTACTCCAACTTCGGTGCTGCAGTTGTCGGCGAGGACGGAAAGATTCTTGCATGTCTCACAGATGCCATCCAGCCCCAGTACACAGTTTCAGCAGACGACGAGGAGATTGCTTCTGCATCATACAGGGGAAGCAAGAAGGAACTCGAGTTCGGTTACAACATGGTTGCCTACTCGGAGGCTAAGTATGAATGGTTCGAGCAGGCTGCTGCATTCGAGAAGTACTGCGTCGGAAAGACAGCTGATGAAGTTGCATCCCTCCCCACAAGAGTGAGAGGAGCCGATGAGCCTCACCCGGGATATGTTGTAACAGCCGACGAGACTCTCTTTGCTTCATGTTCAATTCAGATTACAGAGTTCAAGGCTGTTATTTCTGAAGCTGCAAGAAATGCGGACTGAAGTCAAACACAGTATCATTATGCCGAGGGGAGTTATACTTCTCCTCGGCTTACTGCTTTTAACAGGCTGCACGAAAAGTGAAACGAGCACGGCAGTAAAGCCTCAGGGCAGGGCATATTTCGACCTTTTCGACACTGTGTCTTATATCTTCTCATATAAGGGAGATAGTGAAGAGGAGTTTCTCGAGAATGCCGACGAGGCATATTCGGTTCTACTTAAATACCACCGTTTATTCGATATCTACCACGAGTACGAGGGAGTGAACAACCTCTGTACAGTGAACTCGAATCCCTATGTTGATA
>CAVJJV010000065.1:1552-4048 GCA_963650055.1 Comamonas kerstersii
ATGTTGATATTTCAGTAGAAGACGAATTGATAGATTTTCTACTCTACGCCCGGAAGATGTATGAGCTCACAGGCGGTGAGATGAATGTGATGATGGGCTCGGTACTCTCTCTCTGGCATGATGCCAGGTACTCCGACGAGCCTTATCTACCCTCAGACGAGAGCCTTGAAGAGGCCTCAAAATATACAGGCTTCGAACTCCTGGAGATAAACAGAGAGAAGAAGACGGTGAAGCTGCTTTCCGACAGGGCTTCAATCGATGTCGGAGCCCTCGGAAAGGGATATGCAACCGAGAAGGCAGCAGAAGTACTCGAAGAGAAGGGAGTCTCGAGTTATGTACTCAATATCGGGGGGAATATAAGAATAATAGGGAGCAAGGTCGACGGCTCGGGATGGAGAACGGGGATAAAGGATCCCAAGGACCCCGATAACAGCTTCATCATGACCCTTTCCCTCAAGGATATCTCCTGTGTGACAAGCGGGAGCTATGAGAGGTACTTTACTCTCGACGGTGTGAGATACTCACACATAATCGACAAGGATACCCTCTATCCTGCTCTCTACTATGACTCCGTCACGGTATTGGTGAATGACAGCGCCCTCGCGGATGCGCTCTCGACTGCGCTCTTTGCTATGCCGTATGAAGACGGATTCGCTCTTGCGGGGAGACTCGGTGCCGATGTCATATGGGTCTATGGAGACGGAAGTGTGAAATACACCTCCGGAGTGGAGAATCTGATTATAAAATAGAACTCTTTAGATAGGAGGAATGCGAATATATGCTTTTCAAGAAGAAGATATCGGCTGTACATGTTCCGCATTGCAAGTCCACACAGGACATGGAAGCGGTACGTATTGCACCGCCGGAGTCGGTAACACTGCCGATGCAGATGCATTCGGGTGTGAAGGCGGTCCCGGTTGTTGCTTCAGGCGACCATGTTTATATCGGGACGATGATAGCCGCGCCGGGAGAGGGAAGGGTTTCAAGCCCCGTCCATGCTTCCGTCAGCGGCACAGTCACTGCCGTCACTGAAGACTCCGTTTCAATCAAGAGCGACGGAAAGATGGAGAAGGACCCCGCATTGAAGGCTCCGGTGCTCGAGACCCTGGATGACTTTCTCCTGGGGTGTAAGAATTCCGGAATCGTAGGACTCGGAGGCGCTGCATACCCGCTCCACGGAAAGTGGGAGGCACTCAGAAAGAACAAGATAAAGACAGTACTCATCAACGGAGCCGAGTGCGAGCCATACTGCACGGCAGACAACCGTACGATGATTGAACATACCTCCTCCATCAAAAGGGGAATCGATATACTCAAGAAATTCGCGGGAGCAGAGGAATACATAATCGGAATCGAGGAGAACAAACCCGAAGCCATCAATAAGCTTACGGATTTCTTCAGGGATGACCCGCTTGTAAAGGTTTTGACGCTCGAGAGCGTCTATCCCCAGGGAGCAAAACAGGTTCTTCTCTACAATGCTACGGGGAAGGTTGTAAAGGCGGGTGAGAGACTCGCGTCCCTCGGGGTCATAATCACGAACGTGACGACCCTGAGCAAGATGGCCGACTATTTCGACACCGGGCTTCCTCTTGTGGAGAAGACAATCTCCGTCGACGGTAGTGCGATAAAGGACCCGAAGAACGTAATAGTCCCGATCGGCACAAGCTTCGGCTATGTAATCGAGAAGGCAGGAGGCTTCAGTAGTAGACCCTCTCTTGTCATAGACGGGGGACCGATGATGGGGGAGGCTGTTGAGAGCCTCGAGAGAGTTGTCGTGAAGGCGACATCCGCCATCGTCGCGATGGACGAAAAGGAAGCAGAAAGGAGGGAGGAGAGCCCCTGTATCCACTGCGGACGCTGTGTTGATGCATGCCCTCTCAATCTCAATCCCTGTGAATTTTCAGATGCACTCGAAGAGGAGGACGACGAAAAGAAGGAGCTGAGGCTCAGAAAGGCCGATATAAACACATGTATGGAGTGCGGCTGCTGCGCCTTTGTCTGCCCGGCATGGAGACCCCTTGTCGCCCATAACAGGGAAGGTAAGAAATTCCTCAGGGGTAGGAGGAAGTAAAAATGGATAACTATAAGCTTAAAACATTGTCTTCACCTCATTTTCATGATAAGAGTTCAACAGAGCGGATTATGCTCGATGTAATCATCGCGCTTCTCCCCGTTTCTGTAGCATCAGTCATCATCTTCGGCTTCAAGGCCCTTGCACTTATCGGGGTGTCGGTTGCTTCAGCCGCCGTTTCGGAGAGCATCTGGTGCCTAATAATGAAGAAAAAGAATACAGTATCGGATCTCTCGTGTGTTGTCACAGGGCTCCTCCTTGCTCTCAACCTGGGAACGGATGTAGAGCTCCGGCAGGCTGCTCTTGGAAGTGTATTTGCAGTAATTGTCGTAAAGTGTCTCTTCGGAGGGCTCGGAAAGAACTTTGCAAACCCTGCAATCACCGCCCGTGTATTCATGCTCGAGACATTCGGCTCCGTTACAACC